>JBFXGS010000073.1:0-6552 GCA_050177775.1 Bacilli bacterium
CATAAAACGGGATAATTCACCGCCTGAAGCAACTTTTGAAAGTGGTTTTAAAGGCTCACCCAAGTTAAAGGAAATCATAAAATCAATGTTATCAATGCCATCATTATTGAAGATGACAGAATCGGTTTGGGTAAAGACAATTTCAAAACGGGTATTTTTCAGTTGTAAATCGTTTAAATTAGCAATCACATTTTCGGTTAGTTTGAATGCTAATTTTTTGCGAATTTGGCTAATCTCATTGGCAAGAGAAAGCGTAATTAAATATTCATCATCAAGTTTCTTTTTAAGTTCTAGTAATATATCATCAAAGTTTTCGATTAAGTTTATTTCTTCAAATAAAGTTTTTTGAAAAATAATCAAATCAGGCAAATTCTTTTTGTATTTTCTTTTAAGTTCAGAATATAATCCTAAGCGTTCATTAATTCGTTCTAATTCTTGCGGATCAAAATCAAAAGATTTAAAAAGTTTATGAACTTCGGATAATTGATCGTTTAAATTATAGTATTCCTCTTCCATCTTTTTTTGAATATTGCCATAACGCTCATCGAATTTAGCTACTTTACCTAAATTTTGAGTAGCTTCATATAGATTATCCAAAATTTGGTTTTCCATAAACAAGTCGATCACTGTTTTTACGCTTGAACTTATCTGTTCGAAGTTAGATAAGTAAAGAGCTTGCTGTTGCAATTGTTCTTCTTCTTGGACGGACAAATGGGCTTGTTCAAGTTCTTTGATTTGATATTTCAAAAATTCTAAACGTTGATTATCATCTTCATTTCGTTTTTGAAATTGATGATATTGGTTAACAAGTTCGCGATAACTCTTTAAGTGAGATTGGTAATGTGGGATGATTTCAAAAACATTTGTTTCGTCAATAAACTTTAAGTAATTTTTGGGGTTAAAAAGGCCTTGCGTGTCATATTGGGTATGAATGTCGCCAATTAATTCAGCAACTTCGTTCAATTGATTTAAGGTTACGATTTGACCATTGACTTTACAAAGGCTTTTTCCGTTAGCATAAATTTCGCGCTTAATAATCAAATAATCGTCATTGGAAGCCACATCAATAATATCTTTGATTTCTGGTTTTATTTTGGTAAAAACCCCTTCAATTGTGGCTTTCGATTCGCCAAATCTAATCAAATCCGTCGAAGCTCTTTTTCCAAATAAAAGGCCAATAGCATCAATGATTAAAGACTTTCCGGCTCCGGTTTCGCCAGTCAAACACGTCAATCCGTCCTCGAATTCAATTTGCATATTGTCAATGATGGCAAAATTTTTTACATTTAGAGATATTAGCATAATTTATCCTTTTATGTGCGTTTTTAAAATATCACGAATATCTAAACCTAAATCCTTTTTTAAGGATTTGACCGATCCACTGCTTACGAATTGATCGTGGATAGCAATTGCTTGAACTTGAAGATGATAAGAATTCAAGGTGTTGCTTTCGATAATCAAGGATGACAACGAACCATTTAAAACAACTTCTTCATAAATAATTACTTGTTTATTGGCAAGCATTTTTAAAACGTCTTGGTCCAAAGGTTTAATAAAGCGAGCATTAATTAAACCGATTTGAAGGTTCTCGCTTTCAATCACACTGGCAAACTTGTTGATGACGGGGCCATAAGAAATGATGTTGATTTCCGAAAGGGGTTTGACTATTTCCCATTTTCCGTAGGAAACAGGAGTAATCACAGGAATATCTTGCCTAATGTCACCTCGTGGGTAACGAATGACAAATGGTCCATGATGTTTATTAATGGCCAAATCGATTAATTGCGAAGTTTCTTCTAACGACCTTCCCATGGTGATTGTGAAATTAGGGAGATGGGATAAAAAAGCAACATCAAAAGTTCCTTGATGGGTATCTCCATCCGAACCAACAATCCCCGCGCGATCCACTAAAAAAACAACATGAGCGTTCGTTCGAGCAACATCATGGTTTAAAGCATCATAAGCTCTTTGTAAGAAAGTCGAATAAATGGAAATGACGGGAATATTATTCGTTCTTGCCATGGCGGCCCCCATCACAACACTAAATTCTTCAGCAATCCCCACATCAACAATTTGCTTAGGTAAAACTTGCACAAATTTATCTAATCCTGAACCTAAAATCATAGCCGGGCAGATGACGGTAATGCGCGGATTTTTTTGGGCTTGTTCCAAAATAATGTCACCAACCCCTTGACTCCAAGAAATCCGATGGGGGCGGTTTTGAGAAAGCGGTTGTCCGGTTTCAATGTCAAAGGGACCGATTCCATGCCAAGCTCCGACTTGGTCCTTTTCAGCATAGGGATAACCCATGCCTTTAATGGTCTTTACATGAATAATGATTGATTGATTATTTTTTTTGGCGAATTCCAAATATCTAATTAAAGTACGCAAATTGTGTCCATTAATCGGGCCAAAATATCTAAATCCCAAGGAATTCATAAAATTATTTTTATAAACAAAATTCTTAATTCCTTCTTTTACTTCGTAAAACATTCGATGAACAAACTTCGGGGTGATTCTTTTTAAGAGTTGATAGGATTTGCGAATGCGAATCCGGTTAAAAATTTTAGATAAAGAACCAACATTCTTAGAAATTGACATTTCATTGTCGTTCAAAATGATGATGGCTTTTTGATTTTTTTTCGAGCCTAAATAATTTAATCCAGACAAAGCAAGACCATTTTGAATCGCGCCATCTCCGATAATGGCAATAACTTCCCCAATGTCCTCGCCTTTGGATTTAGCTTCTAAAAAACCAGCGGCGGCAGAAATAGACGTGGCCGCATGACCTGCTTCCCAAACATCATGAGGGCTTTCGGAATACTTCAAAAAGCCACTTAAACCGTCTTTTTGACGCAAAGATCCAAATTGTGAACTGCGACCAGTGAGAATCTTGTGAGTATAAGCTTGATGCCCAACATCAAAAATTAATTTATCATGGGGGCTATTGAAAACATAATGAAGAGCGATAGTGAGTTCCACAACTCCTAAATTCGCTGATAGATGTCCCCCTGTTTGGCTGACATTTTTAATAATGAACTTTCTTATTTCCGAAGCTAGTAATTCTAATTCTTTGAAGTTTAGTTTCTTAATATCTTCCGGTGTTTTTAGTTCCTCAATATTTATCATAAAATCCTCTTAATGAATTCGTATAGACTCTTTTCACCAAAGTTTTCTTCTATTAAGGACAAAGAAAGATTTCGGTACTTTAAGAATAATTCATTGGTTGCTTCTTTTCCGAAAACATTGATATAATTTTTGGCTTCTTGGGCTTTTTTCAAACCGTAATCTTCAATATCATCCTTTATTTGGAAAGCTAAGCCAAAATGATGGGCGATTAAACCTAATTTATTTAACATTTGGGGTGATACTTTCGCGATTAAACCCGCGCATTGGAAAACAAAGGCAAATAAATCACCTGTTTTTCGCGAATTCATAAAATTAATATCTTTTAAATCAGGAAAAGGATCTGATCTAATATCAATCGTTTGGCCTCTGATCATGCCGTTGCTTCCGGCTTGTAAAGAAGCAAGTTTAACTAATTCTATTTTAATAAAATCATTGGTAATGGTTTTGGTCATCCAAAAAAAGGCATCCGTTAATAGGGCATCGCCGGCTAAGATGGCCATGGATTCCGAAAATTGTTTGTGTAAACTTGGCTTTCCCCGCCGAAAATCATCGTTATCCATAGCAGGTAAATCGTCATGAATTAACGAATAAGTATGAATCATTTCAATTGCGGAAGCAACATATATGCCTTGTCTGGGATCCAAACCCAAATCTTGTAAACAAGTCAACAAAAGCAGGGGGCGAAGCCTTTTTCCTCCGGGAAATAAAGCATATTCAATGGTTTGACGAAGTTTTCCATCGTCAATGGTTTGAATATATTCATGCAAACAAGCATTGATGATGATTAACAAATCATTCATTTTCAGAAGGCATCTTTGTTATTACCAATTCTTTGGCATTAACAAGTTTTTCTTTACAAAGTTGAGCCACTTCAATTCCCCTTTGGTATTTTTTGATGGCTTCATCAAGACTTAAATTGCCGCTTTCCAAGGCTTTCACAATTTCTTCTAATTCTTTCAGTAATTCTTCGTACATATTTATTCCTCTTTTCGGTTGTTTTTTTGAACAGGTTGAGCGACTACTTCGCCATCGTAATAAACGATGGATAATGGATTTTTCAAACTTAGTTCTTGAACATTGGTAATCAATTTACCTTCTTGATAGGTCAACGTGTAACCTTTTTTCATAATATTTTTTGGATTTAGTAAATTCAATTTATCGTAAAATTGATTGATTGCTTGCATTTTATCATTGACATAACGATTAATGAGTTGGGTTATGTGAATTTGTTTGTCACCAAGATAATCGATCTTTTGTTTTAAACGCTCTTGAATATTAAAAGCCAAAATTCTCTTTGTTAGATTATCGGCGTTATTCAATAAATTATTGATTTTAGCGAGCGGAGATGAATTTGCTAATTGAAGCGTTAATTGTTTAAGATAAGATTCTTTTTGATTCAAAGTCTCAATAAAATTATGAAAATGATACTTTAAAGTGAGATTATGCAACAAGTAATATTTTTGTTCAAGGATTCGCTTATAATAATAGACAAGTAATTGCCTTTTTTCGTTAATATTTTGCGCAATTTCCGTTTGGCTTTTGGTCAGAAGAACGGCAGCCCCGGTTGGTGTTGGGGCTCGTAATGAACTTACGAAATCACAAATGGTGTAATCAGCTTCGTGTCCTACCCCACTGACTGTCGGAATCTTGCTTGCAAAAATTGCTCTTGCCAAAAGTTCATCATTAAAACAGGATAAATCTTCGGCACTTCCACCCCCACGAGCAATGATAATGACTTGGCCCAAACAATCACGATTTGCTCTTTCAAGCGCCGAAATTAAGGACTTGGGGGCTTGTTGACCTTGCACTAAAGCAGGATATAAATATACTTTAGCAAGGGGAAAGCGCTTAAAAATAGTTGAAGTAATATCATTTATGGCATCACCATTTTCAGAAGTTATGACGGCGATCCTTTCGATGAAACTGGGAATCGGTAATTTGTGTTCTTGATCGAATAAACCTTCTTTTTGAAGTTTCTCTTTCAATCGTAAAAAGTTTAAATAAAGTTCGCCCAGTCCAGCTTGACGCATTTCATAGACGGAAAGATTATAGGTTCCCCCTTTTACATAAACAGAAACCGACGCCTTGATTAAGACACTCATCCCATCAATCGGAATAAAATTTAAAGTGCGAGCACTGGAACCAAACATGATGGCTCTTATTTCTGATTCTTCATCTTTTAAAGAAAAGTAAAGATGACCTTTGGAAATGCGAAAATTTGAAATTTCACCCTGAATAAAGACATTTTTTAAAGCGTTGTCCGTGTCGAACTTATAGGAAATATATTTATTCAAAGCTGAAACAGTTAAATAATTATTTTCCATCGAAGCTCTTCCTTATTTCATCTAGTAATTTATTATTGAATTTAGATGATAGTCCATCTTCTAATTCACTATATTCATGAGTTAAATTTAAAATTTCATTAATGATAATCGTATGAGGAGTATCTGTAAAAAGCATTTCGTAAATAGCAATGCGGATCAAATTGCGGTCGACAATAGACATTCTTTCAAAAGTCCAATTTTTTAAATTGCGGCTCATAATTCGATTGATATTATCCCAATTATTAATGACCCCATCCACAATTTCATTAAAAAAATTCTCGTCAAAATCAACGCTCTCTTCTTCTTGAATTATTTTGTCGATGTAATCATATCGTGGTTTTTCGCCTAATAAATCATAATCATATAGTACAATCATGGCTTTAATGCGACTATTGTTTCGCTTCATATTTTCACCTAACTATAAATATTTTAGCATATATCATATTTTTTTGAAAGAAAAATAACAATAATACGCAAAATTAAAATCCTCAATGGAATTGAGGATTAAAGATTAAACTAATTCTTCTTCATTATTGATTATGGAAATGACAATTAGATAATATAAAGAAAAAACTAAAATATAAATATCTAAAAGTTTGGGAATAAACCATAACAGAATAAAGAATAAAACCGTAACCGGAATACTTGCGATTGCTCCAAGGTTATAATATTCCGTAAAGTTTTTGAATTTTCCTTCTCTATGGAAAAACACCCAAAGAATTAAAATTGTGACCGTGGTAAAACAAACACCGATAATAAAACTATACGTGAAAAATCGCAATTTAATCGTATTTTTGTTTCCGATGATAATCTGATCCAACAAATAATTACCTAATTTATATCCATTATTCAAAGGATCATCGATGTCAAAAGAAAATTCACCAATATTATTTTGATAAAAAACTTTTTTTGTGCTGGAAAATAAAAGTTGATTGTTATGAGTAATGTTTAAGTCTTCAATGCCATCGGGATGTGCTTGAAAATAAAGGGCATCGGAATAAAGAATGATTAAATAATTTTCGTGATTTTCAACATACGGTATTTTTTCAATATTAAATCGTTCATCGGGATCATAATAAACTTTTACACCCTCGACTTC
>JBFXGS010000074.1:0-4990 GCA_050177775.1 Bacilli bacterium
CTACGAAGTCCTAAGTGACCCTGCTAAACGTGAGCAATATAATCAATTTGGTCATGAGAGTCCAAACATGGGTCAAGGCTTCGAAGGCTTCAATTTTGGTGGAGGTTTCGGTGGATTCGGTGGCTTTGAGGATATCTTATCTTCCATTTTTGGGGGGTCAAGACGTGAGTCAAACACCGGAAGCACAAGGGGTTCCGATTTGCGAACAACAATAACCATTACTTTTGAAGAAGCTGCCTTTGGTGTTGAAAAGGAAGTCAACTTAACCAAGTACGAAACATGCTCAGCATGTAGTGGATTAGGCGCTCAGTCAAAGAATGACATTGAAGTCTGTCCTAAGTGCCGTGGTCGGGGCCGCGTCGTCATGGAACAAAGCACCCCATTTGGGCGTTTCCAAAGCGAAGCAGTTTGTCCGACTTGTGGCGGGAAAGGGAAAGTCATCAAGAATAAATGTCCTGTTTGTGGTGGAGAAGGTCGTGTTCGTAAACCATCAAAAATTAAAGTCAAGATTCCTTCAGGAATTGATGATAATCAAGGCTTTAAATTGTCTGGTTATGGTGAAGCTGGCATAAATGGCGGAATGAATGGTGATTTGTATGTTAATGTAACCGTCAAACCCCATGAGATTTTTATCAGAGATAACTTAAATATATTCCTTGAGATGCCAATTACTTTTAGCCAAGCTGCTTTAGGTGATAATATTGAAGTTCCAACCTTAACCGGAAATGTTAGCTTAAAAATCCCAGCTGGTACCCAAACCGGAACCAAGTTTAAATTAACCAATAAAGGCATTACCAATGCACGAACCAACACGACAGGCCATCAATTTGTAATTGTCAATTTGATTACGCCTACAAAACTATCACCGGAACAACGAGATTTGTTTATTAGACTTTCGAGGACTGATGAAAAATCATCATCGATTTTCGATAAAATTAAAAAATTTTTTCGAAGTTAAATGCTAGATTCTAGCATTTTTCTTTCGTTTTGTATAAAAAAATAGTATAATGATTTGTATTAAAAAAGGGAAAAATATGCAACGCTATTTCATAAAAAATGAACAGCATAAAAATGATCAAATTATCATCGACGGTTTAGATTATCATCATATTACCCATGTGATGAGAATGAAAGTCTCGGATAAAATGATGGTCATCGATGAAGATGGCAACAGTTACGAGACAAGCATTAACAGCATTGATAAACATTATGTCATTTTAAATGTTTTGAAAACTTTTAAAACCAATCCTGAGCTTCCAATTAATGTTACGATGGCTTTCGGACTTACTAAATACCCGAAAATGGAAGAAGTAATTCGAAGAATCACCGAACTCGGAGCTTTTGAGTTTGTGGGCGTGGAAATGGAACGCAGTAATGTGCGTTTAGATCGATTGCCACTTCTAAAGACTGAACGCTGGGAATTAATTGTGAAAGAAGCATCTGAGCAGTCCGGACGAACAAAATTGATGAAAATAACCCCATTCCTTTCGTTTTCTTCTTTGCTTCAGAAATTTTCTTCCTTTGATTTATGTCTGTTTGCTGATGAAGAAAAAGGCAAACAAAACGATTTAAGTTTAAAAACCATTTTAAATGAGTTTAAAGGGCAATCCATATTAGTTTTAATTGGACCTGAAGGAGGAATTTCTGACAAAGAACGAACTCAATTAGGGAATAATCATTTTCAAGCCGTTGGTTTAGGACCGAGAATTCTTCGTTGCGAGACCGCTCCTCTTTATGTGATGAGTGCCATTAGCTTTTCAAAGGAGTTTGGCAATGAGAATTAGTTATTATTCTCTTGGTTGTAAGGTAAATGAATATGAATCATTAGCCATTATGAATGATTTTATTAATCATGGTTATGATTTAGTGGACTTTGGAGAGGATACTGATGTTTGTGTGATTAACACTTGCACGGTCACATCGACTTCGGATGCCAAAAGCCGTAAAATAATCAGGCAGGCCATCAAAAGAAATCCTCATGCCATTATTGCCGTGATGGGATGTTTTTCACAACTCCATTCCCACGAAGTGCAAGATATTCCTGGCGTTTCCGTTATGGTCGGAAGCTCGAATCGTCATTTACTTTATGATATGGTTGAAAGGGCCAGGGTAGACCACCAAAGTCATTTTCTTGTTTCTGATTTAAAGCAAAATTATGAATACGAAGAAATAAAGATTTCCCGTTTTATCAATAAATCTCGAGGTTTTATCAAAATTGAAGATGGTTGCGATAATTATTGTAGTTATTGTGCCATTCCCTTTTCAAGAGGCCATGTTCGCAGTCGAAAAGTTGAGGATGTAATAAAGGAAATTAGCGAGATTTCTAATTTAGGTATAAAAGAGATTGTTTTAACCGGAATTAATACCGGCGCGTATGGTCAAGATATGGTTAATTATGACCTCGCGGATTTATTAAATGAGACTATCAAAAGAGTCCCTAATTTGGGAAGAATTCGGATTTCATCGATTGAAACCACGGAAATCACCTCCAAATTACTAAAAGTAATTTGTGAAGATTCAAATCACTTGTGCAATCATTTTCATATTCCTCTTCAAAGTGGAAATGATAAAATTCTTAAATTAATGAACCGAAAATACGAATTATCCGAATATAAAGCAAAAATCCAAGCTTTGCGGAAGATTAAGCCTGATTTAAATATTACGACGGATATTATTGCCGGTTTTTCTGGGGAAACCCAAGACGATTTTAATCAAGCCAAAGCCTTTATTTCAGAAATGAATTTTGGGGAAATGCACGTTTTCCCCTATTCACGCCGCAGCAACACGCGCGCTTATTCTTTTCCAAACATCGTTGATGAAGCGACAAAAAAATATCGCGTCAATGAATTGATGTCACTCAATGTCCAAAAGGCTTTGGAATATCGTCAATTAATGGAAGGAAGAACAGAAGAAGTGATTGTTGAAAAAGTTGTTCAAGGAATTGCTTTTGGTCATACATCAAACTATCTTGAAGTTCAGTTTCCAACCAAAACCGCTCAAAAACATGAGCTCATCAAAATCCAAATTCAAAACGCTGGGTATCCCATTTCCGAAGCAATCGAGGTAAAAAATGTTTAACGATTATCAATTTCCTAAGTTTATTAATGAGGCAATCGAGAGATTGCACTTTAAAAAGCCGACTCCTATTCAAGAAAAAATTATTCCTCTTGTTTTACAAGGGAAAAATATTATTGGAAAAAGCGAAACAGGAACGGGAAAAACGCACGCTTTTCTTTTACCTTTGTTAAGTCGAGTTCATCATTTAAGAGAAATTCAAGTTTGTATTATCGCTCCCACCCGAGAATTAGCTACCCAAATATTTGATGAAACAATTAAAATAACAAACTTAAGTGATGAACAATTGGATGTTCGATGTTTTGTCGGTGGTACCAATCGCGAAAATGAAATTGAAAGGTTGGAAAAACAACAACCCGATGTTATTATTGGAACAATTGGCAGGATTAAAGATTTAGCAACTCAAGAAAACATTTTGAAAATCCATTCTTCAAAAGCGATTGTCGTTGATGAAGCGGACATGGTTTTTGCTAACTCGGAGTTATCGGACATGGACGAGGTTTTTGCGAAATTTGCGACGAATATCCAAGTTCTTGCTTTTTCAGCAACTTTTTCCGATGCCATTTTACAATTTTTAAATAAATATTTTGGGAAACTGGATATTGTTGATTTAGTAAAAAAGAAAATTACCAAATCTACCATTACCCACTATTTCATTCCCACCAAGAATAAAAACAAAGATGAACTTTTAAAAGCCTTATTAGCAAATATGCAACCTTACTTGGCTTTAATATTTGCAAACACTAAGAATAAAGTTGATGAAATTGCCGATTACTTAGGACATAACCAGTTTCGTGTTGGTAAATTAACCGGTGATTTAGAGCCAAGAACGCGTAAGCAAATGTTAAAAAGGATCAAAGATGGAGAATATCAATTTGTTGTGGCAAGTGATATTGCGGCTCGCGGAATTGATATTACTGGAGTCAGCCATGTCATTAATTACGAATTGCCATTGGATGTTGAATACTATATTCATCGCACAGGAAGAACAGCCCGAGCTGAGTTTTCCGGAACCGCCATTTCTTTTTATGACTTTGATGATGATCAATATTTGAATGTTCTTGAAGGAAAAGGATTAAAATGCCTATACCGAGCTCTAAAAAACAATGAACTGGTTCCGACCAAAGAACGAAATGCACGTTCAAAAAGAATCATTCGCGAAACGGAGTATGAAAAACAAGCCCATGCAAGTATTCCGCTTGCAAAAAAAGTTAAACCAGGTTACCGAAAAAAACGAAACGAAGCTATTGAAAAACAAATAAAACAAGCCAAGCGCCAATATATTAGTGACATTTATAAAAAACGTTCAAAACAACAATAAATAGTTTTAAAAGATAAAAAGCAGAAAGGAAAATATATGGAAAAAACAATTTTAATAGAAGGGATGTCTTGTCAACATTGCGTAAAAAGAGTTGAAAAAGCTCTGGCAAACATTGGCGGAGTTGATGCAAAAGTTTCATTAGAACAAAAACTTGCTAAAGTCAACTTTAAAAAAGATATAAAAGATCAACTAATAATTGATACCATTAACGATTTAGGTTATAAAGTCACATCAATCAAATAATTCATCTATAAAAAAAGCGCTAATCAGCGCTTTTCGTTTTTTTATTTGATTTTACTTTGAACAAACAAATCGATTTCTTTTTTTAAAACGGATACGATATCTGCTTGTTCAATACGGCCCATTATTTGGCCTTTTTTTATTAAAACGGCCCCATTTGAACCCCCTGCAATCCCAATATCCGCTTCCATGGCCTCACCCGGTCCATTTACGGCACAACCCATGATAGCCACTTTTAAACGGATATTACCTAAAGAATTCAAATATTCTTCAATTTCATTGATGATTGAAAACATATCATATTGAATTCTTCCACAAGAAGGACATGAAATTAAAGTAGGTTTTTCATATAAT
>JBFXGS010000074.1:5090-6374 GCA_050177775.1 Bacilli bacterium
AGCCACTTTTAAACGGATATTACCTAAAGAATTCAAATATTCTTCAATTTCATTGATGATTGAAAACATATCATATTGAATTCTTCCACAAGAAGGACATGAAATTAAAGTAGGTTTTTCATATAATCCAAATGATGATAATATTTCTTTGGCAACTTTTATTTCGTTTTGGGAGTCACTACTTAAGGAAACACGAATTGTATCCCCAATTCCCTGGTTAATCAAAATGCCAAGGCCAATCGACGATTTAATTGTTCCTGAAAATTGAGTACCTGCTTCAGTGATTCCCAAATGAAGAGGGTAGGGGAATAAAGAAGAAGCCATTTGGTAAGCTTCCACTGTTTTAAGAACATCGGAAGCTTTCAAGGAAAGGACAATGTTATTGAAAGCGAGGTCTTCGAGGATTTTCACATGCTTTTGGGCACTTTCAATCATGGCTTGAGCGGTCGGGTGCTGATGTTTCTTTAGAATTTCTTTTTCAAGTGAACCAGCATTAATTCCAATTCGAATAGGTACATGCTTTCTTTTACATGCTTCCACGACCATTTTTATGCGATCAATCGAACCAATATTTCCCGGATTGATTCTTAGTTTGTCAATTCCGGAATCGATACTTGCTAATGCAAGGCGATAATCAAAGTGGATATCGGCAACAAGCGGAACATGAATTTGGTTTTTTAATTGTTTGATGGCTAAAGCATCATTCATATCAAAAACAGCAACACGAACGATTTCGCATCCCACTTTTTCTAATTCCCAAATTTGTTTTATTGTTTCATCAACATTTTTGGTTCTGGTATTGGTCATGCTTTGAATGGCAATCGGGTGGTTATTCCCAATTGTTATTTTTCCAATCTGAACAGGAAGGGTTTTTCTTCTTTCCATAGAAACCTCAAAGTTGAACTTTTTTTCGTTTAACTTTTTTGCGTTGTGGTGAACGAATTCTTTTTTGTCTTAAGATATTATAGATGGTGCTTCTTGACAAATTGAAACCGCGTTGTTCATTCATAATTCGCGCAAATTCGGTAAAATTGGTGCCACGGAATTCGACTCGATAAATGTGAGCTAATTCATTACGGATATCCTCATCATAAGTATTAATCGGTTTATGGTAGCGATTTTTATGAACAACACCATTTTCTCCTTCATTAAGAACTTGTCTTTTTAAATTGCGAATTTGCCTGGTTGTAACTTTAAGTAAAGCTGCAGCTTTGGGACCAGTAATCTCACCCGCAATTAAACGATTGATAACTCGTAATTTCTTTTTTTCAATTCTTCTTATTT
>JBFXGS010000075.1:0-6302 GCA_050177775.1 Bacilli bacterium
ACATAATCATAAAATTCTTTGGTCATTCCGGAACGGTCTGGTTTAATCCATTCAATCGGAACGCGTTTTTCAAGATTTGCACTTCCTTCAACATCAACTAATTGATAAGAAACTTTATAATCATTTACATTGTAATCACGAATAATGGCCACCATTTTATCAGTTTCCCCATGGATCGCTTGTTTAACCGCAAAAGCTCCGACATTAAAAGCTTCTTCAATGTCGACTTTGGAAGCAATGTGAGCACTGCAACGTTGTAAGAGGCTATATTCAATGGGGCGAACTTTTATCTTAAACTTGTCCGCGACGATGCCTGAAAGAACAGTGGCTGTTCCTCCAAGTTGAGCATGTCCAAAAGAATCTTTTTTCAAGCTAACTAAGTATTCCGAAATATATTTTCCGGATTGATCCTTAATGCCTTCAGAAATAACGGCAATGACTTTATTCTTTTTTCTTTCAGCAACTTTTTTTACATCTTCAATGAAATCATCAACATCAAAAGGCACTTCTGGCAAATAAACTAAATCGGGACCGAAGCCTTGAGGAGTACCTAAAGTTGAGGATGCCGTCAACCACCCCGCATTTCTTCCCATAACTTCAATAATTAAAACAATTCCAGTGTCATAAACATGGGTATCCAAAAATAATTCCATTAAACTAGTAGCCACATATTTTGCGGCACTACCAAAGCCGGGACAGTGATCAGTGCCAAATAAGTCATTGTCAATGGTTTTTGGAACACCGATAATGCGGCACTCGTAATTTTGACTTTGTAAATACTTACTAATTTTATTGCAAGTGTCCATGGAATCATTGCCACCGTTATAAAAAAAGTAACGAATGTTATATTTTTGGAATACTTCTAAGATTCGTTTGTATTCACTATCATCAACATTTAATGGTTTCAATTTGTGACGAACTGAGCCTAGCGCTGATGAAGGTGTGTTTTTTAATAATTCGAGTTCATGAAGATCTTCTTGACGAATATCAAACAGCTTTTCTTCCAAGATTCCTTTAACTCCATGCTCTGCTCCATAAATGTCGGTAATTTCTTCGTGCTTTAATGCCTCTAAAAAAACACCAGCGGCACTGGAATTTATAACTGCTGTTGGGCCTCCCGACTGCCCGAACAAACATGCTCCAACCAATTTTTTACTCATTAGTTTCTTCCTCCATAAAAAAAAAGATCTAGACTATTATATCAAATTTTCCTCAATTTTTCAATATAAATATCAATATAAAAAAGGATTTCATGGTTTACATAAAATCCTATTTTTTTATTGATATAAATCATCAATTATAACATTGTTTTGTAAATAAATATCTTCCAAAATAATGAAAGCAGGGGATGAGAGTAAACGGAAATTGATGGTTTTGGTAACTGTTAATACTGTTCCATCATTTAAATCATATTCATATTCAAGGATGAATTCTTCTAAATTGATGCCCACATCACTTTGCTTGATTAATAATGACCCATCTCTAATCAAATAATCACGCCCATTAACTTTGATTTTTGCATTCTTAAAAGCTAAAGTGCTGTCAACATCCAAATATAATAGCGTCAATTCATAAACATTGCCAACTTCCAAAATTTGCAATTCCATAAATTGAGGAGGTTGCTTTAATGTTTTTATTTGACCATCGTTCAACAAAGTATATTCAGTTCCCAAAGAATCAATGTAAGAAAAACGATAATAATAATTAGAATTGGAATTTAAATTATCAAAAGCAAGGGGAACATCCTTTACTTCTTTTTTTACATTGTTTATCGTTAAAAATAAAGTTTGAATGTCATGGCCATTTTCCTTAACTAATTGGGCATCAAAGATTATTTCTTCTTGAGTTCTAGTTATATCCATTTCGATAATCGGCATTTTTACAGCCACCAATAGACAATTACCGTCACGGCGAAGAGCTCCATCGGATGGGGAGTTCATAATGACAAATTCTCCATTTTTGCGAATTATCATGGTTGTCGAACCACCACCATCGAGATTATAAGCTTCTAAACAACCATATCTTTTCATGGTTGCTGCCATCTCATTGTCAAACATGCCGTCCATATTTTTTACTTCTTGACGACCATCAACCGTTGCCATGACAATGGTTCCATCTCCTTTAATCCCCACCATCGTTCTCGGATGGCGAGCGGCTAAAACGGAAGGTGAATCTTGAAAATATTCGCCTTGTTTAAGAAAAAATCCTTGATAGCCGGATGAAGAATCAACCCTTGCGAAATCATTGATAAAGGTAAATTGCGTTCTGATTTGTTTTCCGATTTGTAAAACATTTGATACTAAAGAATTATTCGTTACTATTGCAAATTGACCTTTTTGCAGTACCAGTGTCGTTAAAGACGAAATCGTTCCTTTTCCGTAAAAATCATTCGGATTATTTGGAAGAGCCAAATCAGCATTTTCCACAACATAAGTGGCGTGTGAACCGGTTTCGATTGATTTAGGTTCAAAGATGTGAGTAGTGGCATTATAAATTCCAAAATAGAGTGAAGTTTCATTTGGCCCCGGTAATTGATTTAAGTAGTCAATTAAAAAAGTATTAGCAATATTCCCTGATTCATCATAAACATCTAAATTCATTTTTGAAGACCGATAATTGGTTTTTCCGCCAATTAAACCATTAACGCTGTGATCATTGGTAAAACCAAGAACACCACTTCGCGAAGAGGTTTTATAGAATTCGCCATTGGCAACAACGGGATTATGAGTTTGATAAGGTAACCCATTAAGCGTCCCACTGATATCAAAAAAGTCAGCATTTATAGCACCTAATACTCGCCATTCCGGATTCTCTTCTTCAAATTGAATTGCTAAATTAGTTACCGTCGTTAGCGTCCACATATGGGATTTTAAATTGGCATAACTGATTATTTTGGCTGGGGAAGAAGCTGGAACCTCCATAATATTGACTTGTTGATTATAGTAAGTACCCAAGCGATTAGTTTGAGCAATATCGGTGAATTGTTTCACCCCATATCCCAAATTGTTTACAGCTTTTCGTTCCGTAACTTGGTATGTTGCATTCCCGGTTGAGGTTACTTCCGTATCAAACTCCCCCAAGACCTGCAAGCCACTTGTGAAAAAAAGACTCATCGCTAAAACAAAAATCAATATTATTTTTTTCATTTTACACCTCGTTATTTATTAATATACTAAAAATAAGTTTGTTTTAAAAGAAATGATTTTAGTGAAGCCATGTTGCCATGGTCAAATAGGTTGATGTCCTTATTTAAGCGGTTATTTAAACAATCAGTAACTAGAAAAGTTTTTATGCCTAACTGACTTGCTATCATGTCTTCTTCGACATCATTTCCAACCATAAGGCATTCCGAAGGAAGCAAATTAAATTTCTCTAGTAACCATTGATAATATTTTAGATTTGGTTTCGAGAAATAAGAGTTCTCGTAAGTCGTTATCCAAAAGAACGATTTAGGATCTAAACCCGCCCATCTAATGCGCTTATAAGTGGCAATTTGGGGAAAAATCGGGTTAGTGGCTAAGATTAAGGGAACCTTTTTTTCAATTAAGGAAGCTATTATTTCTTTTACATTGGGATTTGAAATGGATGCTTTTTGAACAAAATCAAAATCATTTTCATAAAAAAGGATTAATTCTTGTTCGATAGCTTGGCGTAAAAGGCCAGTCTTTTTTTCAAAAGCATTCCAAAAGCAATCTTCATTTGAAATAAAACCAGAATTATTCACCATAGCTTTCGTTCCTTCCCAAACCGCATCAAGCATTGTTTGAGGATTGTAACCCAGACTATAAAATTTCTTGCCCAGTAAATCAAAATACCTTTTGATAAATTGGTCTTCATCAAGAGGCAATAGCGTTCCATCCAAGTCAAATAAAATTGTTTTTATCAAAATAAATCACCTGTTGCTATTATACTAAATAGTGATTTTAAAAAGCAAGATAAATAAAAGATTGTCTAGTTAAATCAAAAATGTTATAATTTTACCGAGGAGAATTTTATGCCAATTAAATATATACCAGAACCTTTTCGAATAAAAGTTGTTGAAAATATTAAAATGCTTGATAAAAAAGAACGAATGGAAAAAATTAGTTTGGCGCAATACAATGTTTTCAATTTAAATTCCGATGATGTATACATTGATTTACTGACGGACAGTGGAACAAATGCCATGAGTTCACAGCAGTGGTCAGGAATTATGGCTGGTGATGAAGCCTATGCGGGGGCAACCAGTTATCGAAAATTAATAAAAACAGGTCAAGATATTTTTGGTTATCAATATATTCAACCGGTTCATCAAGGGCGTGCGGCTGAAAATGTTTTACTGCCAATTCTGCTAGGTCCTCACAATTATGCAATTGCTAATATGTTTTTTGATACCACCCGTGCTCATGTGGAATTGGCCGGAGCAAGAGCGATTGATTGTGTTGTTCCAGAAGCAAAACAAATCAATGTCAGTGCCCCTTTTAAAGGCAATATGGATATTGACAAATTAGAATCCATCATTTTAGAACTTGGCAGTCAAAATATTGGGTTAGTAGTCATGACCATCACTAACAATTCAGCTGGTGGTCAACCCGTTTCCATGAAAAACATTCAAGAAACGCAAAAGATTTGTAAGAAATATCATCTTCCATTTTGCATCGATGCCGCACGTTTTTCTGAAAATGCTTATTTCATCAAAAAACGCGAATCCGGATATGAAAATTCAAGCATCAAAGAAATCGTAAAAACCATGTTCTCTTTTGCTGACATGTTTACAATGAGTGCGAAAAAAGATGCGATTGTGAATATCGGAGGGTTAATTGGAATAAAGGATAATTCCGATCTAGTCGCAAAAGTAAAAGAAAGAACCATCGCTTATGAAGGCTTTATTTCTTATGGCGGTTTAGCAGGAAGAGATTTAGAAGCGATTGCCATCGGCTTAAATGAAGGTTTAGACGAGGATTATTTACGATATCGAATCGGTCAAGGAGAATACCTAGCATCGAAGCTTGAAGAAGCCAACATCACTTTTCAAACTCCTCCCGGCGGTCATGGTCTCTTCATCGATGCAAAAGCGATGTTTCCTCACATTCCTTATTATCAATTTCCTGCTCAAGCATTAGCTGTTGAATTATATTTTGAAGCGGGAATCAGAGCTTGTGACATTGGTTCTTTCATGCTTGGCAATGATCCCGACACGAATATTCAACTTAAAGCCGATTTTGAGTTTACTCGGTTAGCAATACCCCGCCGAGTATATACCCAAGCTCATCTAGATGTTGTCGCCGATGCCCTTATTAATATCAAAAACCGAGCTATGGAAGTTCATGGATATGAAATTGTTTGGGAACCAAAAGTGCTGAGACATTTTCAAGCAAAATTAAAACCGGTACGATAAATAAAGAATCTGTTTTTTAAACAAACTCGCTGGCGCAATAATATTGATAGGTGAACAAAATGTGTGGACGTTTTTCTTTAAACAAATCAAAAGATGAAGTTGAGAAATTTTTATTCGACTTCTTTTCCATCAATGATTTCGTTGCTTCTTCTCTTCCAAAGTTCAATATTGCTCCTTCACAGCTCGTTACGGCAATCATTTTTGATGGAATAAATTATCGCTCCAGTTTAATAAAGTGGGGTCTTGAAAAAAAAATAACACCAACAGGAAATTCTTTTATTTCCGTCAATGCTCGAAGTGAGACATTGATGAATAAACCCATGTTTAAAAACCTTTTATCGCAAAAAAGATGTTTAATTGTCGCTGATGGATTTTATGAATGGGAAAAAAAAGATGGAATACCTTATCATATCTTTCTGGAAAACCATCGTTTATTTACGATGGCCGGTTTATGGGATTCTTTTATTAATGCGGAAGGAAAAAAAATCTCAACTTGTACAATCATAACAACAAAAGCCAATTCCTTAATTGAACCTATCCATGAACGAATGCCCGTTATTTTTGATTATGAAAATCAAAAGAAATGGCTAAGTAATCAAGAAAAAAACGAGTTTAATTGGTTATCTTGGTTTGAGCCATATCCAGGTGCCAAAATGGGAAAATACCCAATAACAAAATTGATTAATAATCCCGCAAATGATTCGATTGATGTTCTTAACCCTTTAATAAAATAAAAAAAATGACGCAATGAGCGTCATCAGAGTGTTGACAAAGTCAACGCTCTTTTTATTTTGTTATAAAGTGGGACAAAAACACAAAATAGTCATTACTTTCGTATCGAATAATCGTGTTTTTATATTTATTTGCTGCTGATGTGGGAAGATAATAAAACCCCACTTTTGAAAATGGGGTTTGTCATCAGTCT
>JBFXGS010000076.1:0-6135 GCA_050177775.1 Bacilli bacterium
ATCTCTTACCATCAAGGCGGTTTTATCCCCGCAGGCAATTTGTCCTAACCCCCCGGCTTCACAAACTAACGAAGCAAAAGTTGCATCCGCAATATTACTCATTCCCCCTTGAATAAGGGGGAATGGGATATTTAATAATTCATTTAAACGTTTATTATTCATGATTTCCTTCTAGATAAAGACCCATCTTCCGATATTTTTGATAGCGTTTTTCGATTAAGGCATCAAGAGAATAATGGCCAAATTCCAAAAGCAAGGTTTGCAAACGATTTTGGAAAGCCTTAAACCCAACTTCATAATTCTGATGCAAGCCTTCACCTTCCAAAAGAATCTCATCAATAACCCCCAAGTCTTGTAAATCCGAAGCCGTTAAGCGCATTATGGAAGCCGCTTCTTTGGCTTTCGAACTGTCTTTATAGACAATCGAAGCAAACCCTTCGGGCGACAGAATCGAAAAAATGCTGTTTTCAAACATCATCACATAATCACCGACGCCAAGAGCCAAAGCTCCACCCGAACCGCCTTCGCCTAAGACCACTACAAACACCACCGTTTTGACCCTCATCAGCAGTTGAATATTGGCCGCAATCGCGCCGGCTTGGCCGCGTTCTTCGGCCCCAATTCCAGGGAATGCTCCCGGCGTATCGACAATCAATAAAATGGGACGTGAAAATTTTTCGGCTTGTTCAATCAAGCGTTTAGCTTTTCGATAACCTTCGGGACTGGGCATCCCAAAATTGCGGGCAATTTTATGTTCGGTGGTATCGCCTTTTTCTTCGCCGATGATGGTGATCGGTTTTCCCAAAAACGTGGCGATTCCCCCAATAATGGCGCCATCATCCCCAAATAAACGATCCCCATGAAGTTCGATAAAATCCGAAAATAATGTTTTGATTAGAACTTGACTGGTGGGACGCTTAGGGTTTCTCGCTAATTGGACTTTTTCCCAAGCATAATCTTGTTTGTTCATATTTCAACCTTTTGATGCATTTTCAGTAGCTTCGCCATGACTTGTCGCAAATCGTGGCGATGGCAAATCATATCAATGTGCCCATGCGCTAACTGGAAGGGTTCGGTTTGAAAGCCTTCCGGTAAATCTTGATTAATGGTTTGTTTAATCACTCTTGCGCCGGCAAACCCGATTAAGGACGATTTTTCGGAAATGATAATATCGCCTAAGGAAGCAAAACTGGCCGCCACCCCGCCGGTGGTCGGATTGGTGAGCACACTTAAATAAAACAAAGAGGCTTGTGAAAAGCGGTTTAAAGCAGCACTTGTTTTCACCATTTGCATTAAGGATAAAATTCCTTCTTGCATGCGGGCGCCCCCGGATGCGGAAAATAACACTAACGATAATTTCTTGATCGTGGCCGCTTCGATTAAACGCGTGATTTTTTCACCGACGGCACTGCCCATGCTTCCCATGATAAAATGGCTGTCTAAAACCCCAATCGCAACGGGGATTCCGTCAATTAACCCAAATCCACCCCTAAAGGCTTCGGCCATTTTCGTTTCATCTTGGGCTTGGGTCAATTTCTCATCATAATTTGGCATATCTAAAGGATTGAGCGAAGTTAAAAAACGATCCATTTCTTGAAAACTGTTTTTATCTAAAACAAGATCAAGCCGTTGTTGAGCACTGATTTTTAAGTGATAATCACAAGCGGGACAGACAAACGCATTTTCCTCAAGCTTTTTTTCATAAAGAGCCGCTTGACAATGCTCACACTTAACAAATAATCCCGAAGGGATATCTTTTGGTTCAAAGTAAGCTTTTTGTTTGCGAAAATCTTTATGGAAAGCTTCGAGTTTATTTTTGCGTTCATCTAAAATATCTTTCATAACTCTCATCCTTTACAAATAAATAAAAACGACCAATAAAGGATACATCGTATTGTCCTTTGATAAAGTCTCGATTATGCATAATTAAATATTGAAATTCGATATTGGTATCGACGCCTTCAATCACAAATTGCTCTAAAGCAATCCGCATTTTGCGGATGGCTTCCCGACGATTGGGAGCATTGACGATGACTTTGGCTAAGAGCGAATCATAGAAGGGGGAAACCTCATAACCGGGATAAATATGGGTATCCATCCTGACCCCAAAACCACCCGGGAAAAAAACATTGGTAATTTTACCGGGAGAAGGCGTAAAGCCGTTGATGACATTTTCCGCAATCACGCGGCATTCAATAGCATGACCGCTGATGTTGACATCTTCCTCTTTAAAAGAAAGCGGATTTCCATAAGCAACATGCATTTGTTCTTTCACAAGATCCAAACCCGTAACCATTTCGGTAATCCCATGTTCGACTTGCAGACGCATATTCATTTCGATGAAATAATATTGTCCATCTTCATCCACTAAAAACTCCACGGTTCCGGCGTTTTCATATTGAATCGATGAAGCTAATTTTAAAGCGTCTTGCTTTAACGAAGCTCTTAACGAAGGCGAAAGAAACGGCGACGGGGTTTCTTCAATCATTTTTTGGTTGCGGCGTTGCATCGAGCAATCGCGTTCACCCAAACAAACCATATTCCCAACCGCATCGCCAAAAATCTGCATTTCAATGTGATGCGGGTTTTTCAGAAATTTTTCTAAGTATAATTCACTGCTTCCAAAATTAGCCAAGGCTTCTTGGGAGGTTTTAAAAAAGGCCTGCCGTAATTCGCTTTCCGAATTAACAAGGCTTAAGCCCTTGCCACCCCCGCCTAAACAAGCTTTCAATAAAACGGGATATCCGATGTCACCGGCTTGAAATAAGGCTTCTTCCACATTTTGTAAACCGGCAAAACTTCCGGGAACAACGGGAATGCCTAAATCATGAACTAGTTTTCGAGCTTTGACTTTATTTCCCATTAACGCCATCGTTTTGGCTTTCGGACCAACAAAGATTAAATGACAATTTTCGACCATTTCCGAAAAAACACTGTTTTCGGATAAAAAACCATAACCGGGATGGATGGCATCGCATCCGGTGGCTACAGCCGCACTGATGATGTTTTGCATATTTAAATAGCTGTCGGAAGCATTGGCACTGCCAATGCACACGGCTTCATCGGCCCATTTCACATGTAAACTGTCCTTATCGATTAAGGAATAAACGGCGACGGTTTTTAAACCTAATTCTTTACAAGCGCGATTAATCCGTAAAGCAATTTCGCCCCGGTTGGCAATTAAGACTTTACTTTTCATGTTCCGGCCCAATCATCATCAAAACATCATGGAAGCCGACGACCATCCCATGGCTGGCAAAAATTTCGGTGATGACTCCATCCACGGGAGCGGTGATTTCATTAAAGATTTTCATCGCTTCAATGATGCCGATAACATCGCCTTTACTGACCTTTTTGCCGACACTGACTAACGGTCCATGATCATTGCTGGCATAAAAAGTTCCTACCAATGGTGCCAAAACCGGGGTTTTATCCTCTACTAATGGTTTTTCCGAAACGGGCGGTTTTGGTTCTTCTTTAGAAGTGATGCGCTCTTCCGCTTTATTTTTCGATAGCTTTAATTTATAATCACTCGTTTCTAATTCTAAAGTTTGAAGCGATGATTTTTCAAAATGGTTGATAATGGTTTGAATGTCTTTGATATTCATATTTACCTTCTTTGTTTTGTTTTTCAAATACTTTGATATGCAAACTAAACTAAAAATATTTTACCATAAATATTCTTAAAGTAAAGTTTTTTAATATGAAAAACGGTTAAAGCGGATAGCTTTAACCAAGGCCAGTTAAATTATCTTTCAACATTTCCGTAAATTGATTAAATAGGGCGGAAATATCCCATCGTTTTTTTAAGATGTTTTTTAAAGAAGTGGCTTTCAGATTAGGAAATAATGTCTGATTAACATTTAAGCCGATGCCGATAATTATGTAAGAAAATAACTCCTTTTCCGACTTGGTTTCCATTAACAACCCGCAGAGCTTGTCATCATTGATGTAAAAATCATTGGGTTCTTTAAAGGTCGGAAAAACCTTAATGTGATGAAAAAAATCCACACAAGCTTTGATTAATTGTTGCTTTAAGACTTCCAAGTTGACAACTTTAGTCGGTTTAACCAGAAGCGAAAACAATAAGTTTTCTCCTTGGACGCTTTCCCAAACATGGCCATGCTGGCCATAGCCATGGCTTTGAAAATCCGTTCTGATAAACGTCCAGGACGGCAAACTCCGATAATGTTCTTTCAAAAAAAGACTTGTGGAAGTAAGAAACGGAAATTCTAACACCGTAACATTCATACTAACCCCTACTTCTTATAATCGACTTGCCTTAAGTCGATGGCAAAACGGCATTCATGATCACCGTTTAAAACCGATTTCAAAACCTTCACCGGTAATGTTCTTCCCAAAATAACTTCAAACGGAAATTTTACAAAACCGGCACTGCAATAGCACCATAAAGAAGAAATGGAGTGTTTCTGATTTTGAAGCGAAACTCTGGCAAACGGGCAATGACAGGCATAGAAAGCTTCTTCGGCTTGGGTGGCGGCATTCAAGTAGCGATTGGTATCATAGGGGATTTTGGTCTGATACAAATAATCATCTTCTAAAACGCCCGCTAATATCTCTTGATTGCTTTTTACAAAAGCAATCATTTCTTCCGTCACTTCTTGTTCAAACCACACCTTTTTTTCTTCGAAATGTTCGGTTAATTCCGCAATCTTCCGTTGATGTAAATCTTTTAAATATGCTTCTAAATTTAAAGACGCTTGATAATATTGCTTTTCCTTTGCAAAAGCAGATTCGGGTAAACCGTGATTATTACCGGCTAAAATTAGTTTTAAGACTTCTTCGTCATAAGAAGCCTGTAAATGGTCGATAAATTGCGCCGTAAAAAAACTCAGCGCCTGGGGAGTTGTTCCCAAAGGCGGAATCGTTAAAGTTCCTAACAGGTTTTCTTGTTCACCCAAGTATTTTTTCCCGCGTTCAATGATGGCTTCGATAACCCAAAGCCCCCCGGTGTACTGGGTTAAGCGAATATACAAGTCAAAACGTTTAATCAACCGAAAATAACGAAAGAAAACAATCATCGTCGGAACATCCAGACGGGGTTGTTTGTGAAAACGAGCAATCATGCCGTCAAGAGTTTCTTCATTGATTTCATCAAGATCGCCATCGGGAAACAAAATGGTTTGCGCTTTTGTTAAGATTTGTTCGGCCTTTAAGTAATCAGCATCACTTAAATGGCGACTTTGATAGAATTGTTTAAACAACTCAAGTTGCATGGCGTTGCTCCTTTCTTAACACTGGCGTAATTTTATTAAATCCTCCGGTGTCGGTGGCTTGTCACTTAAGCGATACTCTTTTCCATCCGTGGTTCTTGTTAAGAAACCGTTGTTATACAGTTCTCGTCTGAGCGTTGCACAATCGTTAAAGACATGCCAATTTAAGAGCACGATATTAATGTCATATTCGGAATAAACGATCTTTTTATCAAGTTTGGACGCTAAATAAGCCAAAGCATACACTTTAAATTTCCATTTCGACGGTAATTGTTTCAATTTTTTATTTTCATCTAAAAAGTTTCTTAAATTTTCTTCAAACATTTTTACCTCTTTTTTAACTTATTTTCCAAAATAAGTTTATTATTTAATAATAGTCTAATACAAGACCCTCTTTTATGCAAATATTATATTTTAAAAAGCAAAAGAGTGAGCGGTAGGGCTCACCCTTTTTGAGAAACGAAGAAGGAATATTAAAGAAGATATTAACTTACTTCTTTTCTTTTTTAAAGCAAAGGAACCAATCCAAACAATACTTGTCTTCATCTTGGGATTCCATGCGTTGTTTGGCAACACCGCACGATCCGGCGGTTGGGATAATCGTATCTTGGCCGGGACGCCAGTTCGCCGGAGTCGCTACTTGGTCACGATCAGCCTTTTGCAAAGCCAGGATAATGCGCTTGATTTCATCAAAATTACGTCCGATCGCGGCCGGATAATAAAGGATCGTGCGAATAATGCCTTTAGGATCAATGAAGAACACAGCGCGAACGGCTTGGGTCGTTGATTGTCCTTGAATCATCCCAAACTTATTGGCAACTTCCATTTTTATGTCTTCGATTAAGGGGAATTTGACTTCCACATGTTTCATGCCGTTCCACTCTAATTCTTGGATTTTACG
>JBFXGS010000077.1:0-6133 GCA_050177775.1 Bacilli bacterium
TCAAAAATATCATTGATCTTGCCAATGGCAATAACGTCTAATTTAGCTTGTTTTAAATAGTCTAATACCGTTTTTTCAAATGGTTTTACGGCATAATCATGGCGATTAGGGGTTCTAGTGAAATTAGTCGGGTTGGTACCCACAAACGGACGCGCAATAATTCGTCCGACCATCCAATTTGGATTCTCCAAGGTCAGTTTTCGGGCCATTTCACAGACGCGATACAATTCTTGGAGTGGTATTTTCTCTTCGGAAGCAGCGATTTGAAGGACGGAGTCAGCACTTGTATAAATAATCAATGCGCCTGTTCTTAAATGTTCTTCACCTAGTTCTTTGATTATTTCGGTTCCGCTTGCCGCAACATTGCCGATGAAATGATGATTAGTGCGTTTTTCGAGTTCAGTAATTAATTCTATTGGGAATCCATTATCAGTAAAAGAGGGAAAAGATTTGGTAACATGAACACCCATTAATTCCCAATGACCCGTTAAAGTGTCTTTTCCGACACTGATTTCGCGCATTTTCCCAAATGAAGCCAAAGGATGATCTACCGGTAAAGCATTATTGACATCCGTGATGTTTCCGATTCCCATTTTTTGGAGGGTCGGAATAAAAAAATCGGGTTTGGCATAACTCAAATGTTTTAAAGTGTTAGTGTTTTCATCTTGGTAAAGTTGAGAATCTTCTTGTTCTCCTGCTCCCACGGAGTCAATGACAATTAAAAATATTCTCTTAAATTTTGGCATTTTTACCTCCTTGCGGTGAACGGGGATGGGCTTTTAAATATAAATCCTTGATACGAGCATTATTGACATGCGTGTAAATTTCGGTTGTGGAAATATCTTCGTGTCCAAGCAATTCTTGGATGTATCGTAAATCCAGGCCTCTTTCCAATAAATGGGATGCAAAGGAATGGCGAAGTTTATGCGGAGAAATCGGTTTTTGAATATCCGCTTTGATGGCGCTTTCTTTTACAATGTGATTAAAACTGTTCCTTGTCAGTGGTTTACCGTAATGGGAAAGAAAAAGATAATCCGATTGGCGATTGTTTAGTAATTTGGGTCTGGCTTCTGTTAAATAGGATTTCATGACGGAAACCGCTTGCTCGCCAATCGGAACGATTCTCGTTTTTTGTCCTTTTCCAAAAACATCAATAAATCCCATTTCTAAATGTAAATCGCGAAATTGCAAATTAACGAGTTCACTGACGCGAAGACCACATGAATAGGTAAGTTCAATCATGGCTTTATTGCGATGATTAATCGGGTTTTCCGTTGTTAAATGGTTTAATAATTCATCAATCTCATTAATGGAAAAAATAATCGGTAACTTTTTTTCTTTTTTGGGATTGGTTAATAATTTGGCTACGTTTATTTTAACATACTTTTCTTGAAAAAGGAAACGATGAAAGGATTTTACGCTTGACAATTTGCGGGCCAAAGTACTATTACTGCATTGTTTTCGTTTAAAGGTTCCTAAATAATGACGAATATCCTCAACTGTAATTTCGTTCGGATCGCTTCGTAATCGATATTTGGTCAGAAAATCAAGGTATTGTTCTAAGTCTTTTAAATAACTTGTTTGCGTATAAGGCCTTAAATTCAGTTCGCCCGAAATGTAAAATTTGTATTCATTTAAATAATTTTGCATAAAACCTCACTAGACAAAGTGAATTAATATTTCATTTGATAAAAATAATTTATCTTTTGGAATAAACAAAAAGTCGTTTTCAAGGACCAACATTTGGGAGCTAATTAAATCTTTAATTTCAGGAAAGATAGTCAAAACGTCTTCTTGATAACGTTCTTTGAAGGTTTTCAAGTTGATTCCGGAGGTTTTTCGCAAACCTAACATTAAATGTTCACGCATTTGGTCGCTTTTGGTGAGAACTACTTCTTCATCATAAAGCGGTTTTTTAAGGTCGATTGAGTTAAAATAACTTTCTAAATTTCTAGGATTTGTATAACGAACGTTTTTAAGATAGAAACTGGCGCTGGCCCCGATACCGAGGTATTGTTCATTGTTCCAATAAGTTAGATTATGAAGACTCGGATAACCTTCTTTGCTGAAATTGCTTATTTCATATTGATGATAACCCAAAGATTCAAGATAGTGCTGGGCTTTTTCATAAAGTATTGCTTGTTTATCATCATCGAGTTCTTTAAAGCGGTTTTGACTTTGCCAATATGTTAATATCGTTTTTTCTTCAAGAATTAGTGAATAAAGCGATAGATGTTTTGCTCCATATTTGATGGCTAAATTTAAATCGTTTTTCAAAACTTGAAAGTTTTCGTTTGGTACACCAAAGATAATATCAACATTTATGTTGGTAAAACCATGGTTTTGACAATTCACTAAAGCTTGGATAGCTTCTTTAGAAGAATGGTTTCTTCCTAAAATGGTAAGTTTATCCTTGTTGAATGACTGGATTCCGATGCTTAAGCGATTGACTTGATATTTATGCAATAAAAAAAGAAAATCGTCTTTGACATCATTGGGATTAGCTTCGACGGTCAATTCTTTGACATTTTTAAAATTGATTTCCCGTTGTAAGACCTGAAAGATTTTCTCCAGCTGATTAATCTTTAAGGAACTGGGAGTTCCTCCCCCTATATAAATCGTTGAGATATCTATCAAAAGAGCCTTTTTTATTATTATTTCTTGACAAAGATATTCAACATAACGATCAATGGTCTCTGGTTTTGCCCGCATTTTGTAGAAATCACAATAATGGCAGATATGGGAGCAAAAAGGAATGTGCAGGTATAATCCGGTTATTTTACGGTTATTTTCATTATTTATCATCATCGATGCTCAATACGGCCAAGAAAGCGGCTTGAGGAACTTCAACACTGCCAATGGTTTTCATGCGTTTCTTGCCTTCTTTTTGCTTTTGCAATAGCTTCTTTTTACGGCTGATATCACCGCCATAGCATTTTGCGAGGACATTCTTTCTTAAAGCTTTTAAAGTTGAACGAGCAATGATTTTTGAGCCGACAGCGGCTTGGATGGGCACTTCAAACATTTGACGAGGTAAAAGTTCTTTTAATTTATCCGTGATTATTTTACCACGATGAAACGCCGCATCTTTATGAAGAATCAAGCTTAAAGCATCAATCTTTTCGCCATTCAATAAGATATCCATGCGAACAAGTTTTGAGGGTAAGTAATTGGATAATTGATAGTCAAATGACGCATAACCTTTTGTTGATGATTTAAGTCGATCAAAGAAATCATAAATGATTTCTGATAAGGGCATTTCATACTCTAAAGTAACGCGGGTTGTTTCGATATATTTCATGTTTTTGAAAATGGCGCGTTTGTTTTGACAAATTTCCATAATGGGACCGATATATTCGGAAGGTGACATTATGGTTGTTGTCACATAGGGCTCTTCAATGCTTTTGATATAATTTGGCTCGGGCATTAACGAAGGATTATCAATAATTATGGTTTGACCATTTTCAAGATTAACTCGATAACTGACACTTGGGGCTGTCGCGATTAAATCTAAATCAAATTCCCGTTCAATGCGCTCTTGGATTATATCCATGTGTAATAAACCTAAAAACCCCACTCGAAAACCAAATCCCAAGGCTTGAGAACTTTCGGCTTCAAAAACTAAAGCCGCATCATTGAGTTTCAACTTTTCCAAAGCGTCTTTTAACTCGCCAAATTTCGTGTTATCAATGGGAAACATTCCACAAAAAACCATCGGATTTAAATGACGATAACCCGGTAAAGGTTTTGAAGACGGATTGCTCTTGCTTGTTATCGTATCGCCAACCCTTACTAAATTGATGTCTTTGATACTGGCAGCCAGATAACCGACATCTCCGACCGAAAGAAAATCACGTTTTACTTCATTAGGGGTGTAAACACCCACTTCCGTCACTTCAAATTCTAAACCGTTGGCCATTAAGATGATTTTTTCACCTTTTCGAATTGTTCCATTGACAATTCGAATTGAAGGAACGATCCCTCGGTATTGGTCGTAATAGGAATCAAAAATTAAAGCTTGAAGAGGAGAAAAAGGATCACCTTTAGGAGTAGGAATTTTCTTAACAATTGCTTCTAGCACTTCTCTGATTCCCGTTCCTAATTTTGCGGAAACAAGCAACGAATCCTTGGCATCAATGCCAATTACATCTTCGATTTCTTTTTTTACAAATTCAGGATTCGCATTTGGCAAATCAATTTTGTTAATGACGGGGATTATTTCAAGATTATTGTCAATTGCCAAATAAACATTCGCCAAAGTTTGGGCTTCAATGCCTTGAACGGCATCAACCACTAAAATCGCGCCTTCACAAGCCGCTAATGAGCGTGACACTTCGTAAGTAAAGTCAACGTGTCCCGGAGTGTCAATTAAATGAAAAATATAATCAAGTCCGTCCAGGGCTTGATAAATAATTTCCACGGCATTCAGTTTGATCGTAATGCCCCGCTCTCGCTCAATATCCATCGAATCAAGTAATTGTTCTTTCATTAAACGGGCTTCAACGGTATGAGTCAATTCCAAAATTCGATCCGCAAGAGTGCTTTTTCCGTGGTCGATATGAGCTATGATGGAAAAATTGCGAATCCGTTTTTGTCGTTCTTTTAAATCATTTAATATATTATTCATAACTTTGTTTTCCTTATATTTATTTTACCTTATTTGCCTAAAAAAGGCAATAATTATTGAAATAGGGATTTTAATGTTTTTATCAAAAAAGATTATCTTGGTTTTAATGCAAAATAAAAGATAAAATGCTATAATAGGGCTTAGTGAAAGGTTGTTATCCATGAGTATGAAAATAAAATATCCCGATCCAACCATAACAATCGAAAAACCCAATAAAAACAAAAGTCATGGAATGCTTTTTGAAAATGCTTTAAATATTTCCAATGAATATTACCGTTTGCAAAATCGAGCCATCATTTACAAAAAACCAACGCCCATTCAGGTTGTCAAGGTCGATTATCCGGCCCGCAGTAAAGCAAGAATTTCGGAAGCTTTTTATCGCACTCCCTCAACGACGGATTACAATGGTATTTATCAAGGAAAGTACATTGATTATGAAGCGAAAGAAACAAACAATTTAAGTTTTGCTTTTAAACATATTTATCTGCATCAAATTGAACACCTTACTAAAATCGATAGTATGGGTGGGATTGGTTTTATTATCATCTATTTCCGAAAAATAAATGAAATTTACTTGATTGATATCAAAACATTTAATGATTTATTTCTTGATGGTGAAAAAGGGGGATTAAAGAGTATTCCTGTGCAAATTGCGAAAGCAAAAGGGGTCCTTGTTTCCCAAGGATACACACCGCCCATTGATTATTTGAAAGCGGTTGATCAGCTCTATTTTAAATAAAAAAGTTCTTGCAATCAATGCAAGAGCTTTTTTAAATTTCGGTAATAATTTTCTTCATTGGCAAACCGACTATCATCGCTAATAAGGTCGAAATGCCATTGTAAGGCAAATTATAAATGATAAAAGAATAAAAGAAAACTGTTTGGTTTGCGGGAGTATAATTTGCAAAAAACAAGACGCCACTGATTGAATGCATCAAGTACTTCACAAAACCGCCTACAAAAATCGCCAAGAGAAACCAAAAAGTTATCTTCCTTCTTTGGACAAACAAACCTGTTAGTCCCATTCCTAAACCGACAAACAAGTAATCGAAAAAAATGGAACCAAAGTGCAGAACATAGCCATCCATAAGCCAGTGGTTAAACGAAAAAATAAAACCCCCAAGAAGTCCAAACTTGAGGCCTCTTCTTAATCCGATTGCTAAAATGGGTAAATAAGCAAATGAAACACTTCCTCCTTGAGGCATTTGTAAAATCGGAATTAAATTACTGATTAATTGCAACACAATTCCTAATGCGACCAAAACAGCTGTTTCAGCCATTGCTTTAATGTCTTTTGTCATAAAAAAACTCCTAGATGTGACTCTAGGAATGTGCGCAAAAAAAGTTCCTACGCTAGCATTACCTAGATCAGGTTTAAGGGTCGTTACCTTTACGTAACCTCTCAGCCGTAGCTCCCCATGTATTATTATATTACTTTTTTCAAATAATATCCATTTATTTAATTATTTAAATTCCAATCAATCGGACTTAACCCTTTTGAAATTA
>JBFXGS010000078.1:0-6116 GCA_050177775.1 Bacilli bacterium
AATCATTATCAAAAGGGATGATGCAAAAAATAATGATAATTCAGGCGTTTTTTGGTGATCCCAAATTGTTAGTGATTGACGAACCGCTAAATGGTTTGGATGAATATTCTCAAATGCGGTTTTTCAAGTTAATCAAAGAAGAAAAATCAAGAAACAAAACCATTCTTATATCGACCCATTATGCCAATTATTACGGAGATTTTTGTGACAATTTTTTAAAAATGAACCAAGGTGGGATTAATGAAGAGCATTTTAAATTGTCATTTTAACTATTTATTTAATAAAATAACGATTATTACTTTGGGAGGGGTAATCGTATTTTCAGGCATAGGTTTCGTTTTTGGAAGTGAATATTTAGTCAATAATGGCTCATCATCGCTAAATAATTATAATTATTATTATAATTGCCATTTTATAATTAAGTTAATGGGAATTTTTATGTTTGTCTTTTTATTTGGGAATAGCTTTTTACCAAAGAATGATCAATACAGTCATTTATTATTAACTTCCAATGTTTCACGAAGCCGGTACTTTGTTTTGAAATTGTTGAGTTTGGGCTTTGTTGTTTTGATATTTATTTGGTTAATGTATTTCTTATATACAGTTATTGGTTTTTGGAAATCGGTTCACTTTACATTTGAAATAATGTATTTGGAAAGTTTTTTTAGTTTATTTTTACTTATTTGTTTTTATTCTTTACTTAGTTTGGTTTTAGTACAAATCTCGAATAATATTTATACTATTATCTTGCCCATTGCTTTAATAAATATACTTAGTTCCGCATCAGAAAACGCACAAGTTCATCGAGATTGGGAATTGTTCTTTTTAAATTTTGAAAAGCAAGGCATCACTTTAGTATTTGGGATTAAACATGCCCTAATTTTAATTTCATTATTGTTTTTCATAAATCTGTTGATATTTTTAAAAAAAGATTTATAATATTTAAGATGAAAAAAGTGTCGATAAAAAAACAAATTTACTAAAGATTAATTTGTTGACAAAAAGTATATTTTGATGTATAATAGCAAAGTAATTATTAATAGTGGAAAGAAGAAGTACCCACTTCTCACCTGATCAATTATGTTGGTAGGTTTACGTCACTTTATGTATATTTGTGATCTAAGTGGGTGTTTTGGCGCTCACTTTTCTTTTGCTATTAAATTACTAACCTAATAGGAGGTGTTGAATTATTAGTAAGAATCTTGATCGCAAAACCGATGCCCTAGTAAATGAGAATATTATGGCACCTGAAGTTTTAGTCATTAATGAAAAAGGTGAACAAGTTGGGATCATGCGCGTTGAAGAAGCCCGCAAAATGGCCAAAAGTGTTGAACTAGATTTAGTTTGTGTCGCACCAAATGCGAAAACACCTGTATGCCGTTTTTTGGATTACAGTAAATTCCGTTATGAGCAACAAAAGAAAGCTCGGGAATCAAAGAAAAACCAAAAAGTAGTAACAGTAAAAGAGATTTGGCTTACACCTGTAATTAGTGTCAACGACTTTGAAACAAAATTAAGGACGGGAAGAAAATTTTTGCAAGATGGAGATAAATTAAAAGTTACTCTTCGCTTCAATCGCCGTGTACGAATGTTATCATCCGATATTGATGCCCAAAAGAATTTAGACAAATATGTTGAAATGACACAAGACATCGCGACCGCCGAATCCAAACCATCACTTGAGGGCAAGAGTATTTCTCTAATTCTTGTTCCAAAGAAAAAGTAAAAAAAGGAGTATAAAAATATGCCAAAAATGAAAACCCACAGTGGAACCAAAAAACGTTTTAAAATTTCTGGGACAGGTTTAGTAATGTATTCAAAACCGGGAACAAGTCATTTAGCTCCAGGAAAAACCCAAAAGCGCATTCGCCATTTAAGAAAAGAATCATCCGTATCAAAAGCCGATTTAGGGCGCATTCGTCAACAAATCGCAAATATTAAATAATAGGAGGTAATATTTATGCCACGAACAAAAGGTGGAGTTGTTTCCCGAAGAAGACGCAAAAGAGTCTTAAGATTAGCCAAAGGTTATTTTGGCTCAAAACATACATTATTTCGTACTGCCCATGCTCAGGTAATGAAATCATTATCTTATGCATATCAAGATCGTCGTGATCGCAAAAGCAATTTTAGAAAATTGTGGATTACGAGAATTAATGCTGCTGCTCGTTTGAATGGTCTTTCATATAGCAAATTAATGTTTGGTTTAAAATGCGCCAATATTGAAATCAATCGAAAAATGTTGTCTGAAATAGCTATTAATGATGCACCATCATTTTCAGCTCTATGTGAAGCTGCCAAACAACATCATGCGAAATAACATCACGAAAGTGGTGTTTTTTTTATAAAGGGAAAATTGAATAAATTGGTAATGTGTGCTATAATTACGTTAACTAAAAATAGAAAAAGGTAATCACATTTATGATAAGACTTGCCGATACTTTTCAACATTTTTTAAATAAAAAGGGGATAAATGCTTTCTCACAATTATTTCATAAGTTTGTTGAAACCGATTTATTCCTACTTTTTTATTTTGTTATTTGCTTGCTTAATTGGAAATTTCATTTAGTTTACTTAGCTACTATTATTGGGATTATTCTAATCTTTTTAATTATAGTCTTTAATGAAAACCGTTTTCGAATTGTCCCTGTAATTTTATTCTTTGTAACTTCTTTAAGACTAAACCAACCTAATGACTATTTGTGGCCGGCAATCATTGCATCAATTGTTATTTTTCCTTTAATTCTTTTTGATTTATTTAAAAAAAGCCTAAAATTAAATAACCAAATTTTGATTGGAATGTTTTTTTTATTAATTGCCATGGTTTTTTCGATAATCAATTCCCCCAACCTCATAATGCCGATTTTAGGCATCTTAATGATGATAGTCTATATTTTAATTTTCCTTTATTTTTTTAATAAAAAACAAGATTATGAACAAGATCGTATTTGGCTATATATTGCAAAAAGCTTTACTTATTTTGGAATGCTTATTTTATTGGAAACCATTTTATACAATTTTGAAGTAGCGACTTCCAGTAATTTTTTGAGTTTTTTTAATTGGAAAGCCATCAATTTGAGTTGGGCTAATACGAATTACATTGCCATGCTTTATTTAACAATCATTCCATTAACGGCATACTGGTACTCAAAAACACAAAAACATTTTTATTTAATCATCGTGATGTTGGTGGAATTATTGGCTTTAATATTAATGATTTCGCGAGGGGCTTATTTAGCGATACTCATCAGTGGTTTACCGTTTTTGGTTGTTTTTATAATGGATATTAAAAATAAAATCGCCATTACTCAGAAAACACTGATTCTAATCAACTTATTTCTTATTTTAATGCTGATTGTTGCCATCCCCACGGGAATTGTGAAAAGTTTTTTTGATGTATTAAATAGTCGAGGACTCTCTCTTTCAGGTCGAGAATTACTTTATCGAGTGGGTTTGAGTGTTTTTCAAAGGTATCCTTTATTTGGGGGAGGAATTTATACTTCGGAATATTATTTATCTTTAGTTTCGACTTCGGTGTATTATCACAACTTTATCATCCACACTTTAGCAACAATGGGAATTTTTGGAATGGTTGCCTTTGGTTTTTACTTATTCCAAATTTATCGTCAGTCGCTATTAAAATGTTCTTACAACACTTACATCTTTTTTATCGTTTTAGGGATTTCTGTCCATGGTTTGTTTGATACCGCTTTTTACAATCCGCTGATTATGGTTGTATTATCGATTATCCTTCCACCGATGCTGGACAAAAGTACTCTAAATGAATTGTCACGAAAGGAATTAACAAATGTTTATAATAAAAATTAAAAATCAGAATTTTCAATTTGAAGAAAAAATTACTCTAGAGATATTAGCAAAACAATTAGGCATCACCGCTTATGTTGCGAAAGTCAATAATCGCTTGCGCGAATTAGCTTACTATGTCAATTATAATGCCGAGGTTGAATTCCTCGATTTAACAAGTTTTGATGCGTCCAAAGTATATGAAACAAGTATTCGTTATCTCATGATTATGGCTTTAGAAAGATTATATCCCGATATTAAGGTGAATTTCAGTCAGGGAGTTTCTCGTTCATTAATTTGCGATGTTTCCAACATTCAAACTAATATTGATGTTGCTTTTTTAAACAATTTAGAAAAAGAAATGAAAAAAATCGTTGAAGCTAATTATCCCATCATCCGCAAAAAAATAAAAAAAGAAGAAGCGATGGCGATTTATCAGCAACGTGGTTACTTTGACAAAATCGAAGTTTTGAAATATCGCCCTGAAGATACCGTCAATGTATATGTCTGTGAGAATTACTTAAATTATATGTTTGGTTATATGGTACCTTCGACTGGTTATTTAAAACATTTTCAACTAAAATTATATTATCCTGATTTTATCGTTCAATTACCGAGACCCGAAAAAAATGGAAGCATTCCGGATTTTGTCGATTCACCTAGTTTTGGTAAAATGCTTCAAGAAGCAAAAGAATGGTCGCACCTTTGTCAAGCAGATTCAATTTCTAAACTGAATCGCTTTGTTGAAGAAGGAAAAGTCGTTGATTTGGTCAATATGTGTGAAACAAAACATAACAATATGCTTTCCGAGTTAGGTTTACGAATCAAAAATGGTATCAATAACATTCGTTTGATTGCCATTGCTGGACCTTCTTCATCAGGAAAAACGACTTTCTCTCATCGTTTAAGGATTGAATTAATGACGAGAGGAATTCGACCAGTCAAAATTTCGATTGATGATTATTATTTAGATCGTGACCAAGCTCCGATTGATGAGTTTGGGCAACCCGATTTTGAACATATTGGGGCTTTAGATATCGATTTGTTTAATCGTAATTTACTTGCCTTAATTCAGGGCGAAGAAGTTGAAACACCAATCTTTAATTTTGAGCAAGGAAAACGCATTGGTTGGCACCGTGAGAAGTTAGAAAGAAATACTCCCATTATCATTGAAGGGATTCATGCCTTAAATGATCAGCTTACATCATTGATTCCAAAGAACCAAAAATTTAAAATCTATATTAGTCCGACTTCGCAAATAAACATCGATAACCATAATCCGATTAGTCCAACGGAAATTAGGATGTTAAGAAGGATTGTCAGGGATGCCAAATATCGCAATACCCATCCTTCGACAACTTTTTCCATGTGGGCTTCCGTCCGCCGAGGTGAGTTTAAGTGGATTTATCCTTTTCAAGAACAAGCCGATTTTATTTTTAATACAGAATTGACTTATGAATTGGGCGTTATGAAAAAATACGCATTACCAGCTTTAGAAAAAATAGACCACGATGATGAATATTTTATCCCTGCCAATCGATTAATTAAATTTTTGAAATATTTTAAAGATATTGATGATCGATTTGTTCCCTGCAATTCACTTTTAAGAGAATTTATCGGAGAAAGTTGTTTTTATTAATATGAAAGAAATCGATATTTATCAATACCATGAGAATGTTTTTAAAAATGTTGGTAAGGATTATGCGCTTTTGACTTCAGGAACAATTGATCATTTTAACACCATGACAGTTGGTTGGGCAACTTTTGGAGTGGTATGGGGAAAAAATGTCGTCCAATGTTTTGTACGTCCATCTCGTTTTACCTATCAGTTCATGGAAAAAAATGCGTATTTTACATTGTCATTTTATGATTCCACATATAAAACCCAACTTGCTTATTTGGGGTCACACAGTGGAAAAAATGAAGACAAAGTAAAATTGGTTGGATTTTCCCCTATAACTATCGATGACAGTATTACTTTTCAAGAAGCCAGAATCACTTTTTTATGTAAAAAAATATATTATCAAAACTTAGATGATACGAAAATAACTAATCAAATAAAAGATAGATATTACCCACGAGGAGATTTTCATCGCTTTTATATTGGCGAAATCATCAAAGTGGTTAATAATCAAAAAAAGAAACAAATTAAAAATGAGCAAAAAGTATGATTTATTCATACTTTTTTGTTCTGTTCAAGATAAGTGTTGGTAAACACTAGATTCTTTTACAAATTTGTGGTATAATTTATACGCCAAACAAAACTAAAAAGTACAGAAATATTTTATTTTGACTAGGAGATGCTCTTAGTC
>JBFXGS010000079.1:0-6073 GCA_050177775.1 Bacilli bacterium
CCACAATTTTTCTCGATTTAATTTAGGAACGTCAATTCCTAAAGGAATACGGTCCCCCGCCATTTTATAAATAATATTTAATGGGCGTTGAATACCATCAAAGATCCCTTCAATTAAGCCGGGAGCCAGTTCAACGGACAAGGGCTCATTGGTTAGATAAACCGGTTCGCCAGGTCCGATTCCGGCCGTTTCTTCATAGACTTGAATGGAAGCCATATCGCCCCGTAATTCAATAACTTCGCCAATTAATCTTTTTTCACTGACACGAACGACGTCGTACATTTGCACGTCTTTCATGTTTTTCGCAACAATCAGCGGTCCGGAAACCTTTGATATTATGCCGACTTTTTCGTTTAGATTTTTTTCACTCATCGACGTCACCCTTTCTAAAATATATTAATGCCAATCGCTTTTTCCACATTATCTTGAATTTTCTTTAAACCAACTTGGGAAGAATCTTTTTCCATTGGCAAAGAAAGAATCATCGGAAACGGCAACGATTGGTATTTTTCTAAAGTTTCCGGAATGTGAGTATAAATTTCTTCGCTAACAAAGATGATTTTACATTTTTGATTTACCAGTTTAAAAATAATACTATCGGCTTCACTTGCTTGTTTGATGATAAAAGTTTTTATTCCTAAGGCATTGTAAATCAAAACCGTTTCATCAAGGCCAATGGCCGCCATTTCTGCTTTTTGATTCATAGTCTCTCCTTAATAATCCAATAAATCATTCGGATCAAAATAAGTGCTTGCGAAAATCATGCGAATGTTTTTAGCTTCCGAAATTTTTTGCAAATAATAATAGATGATGGGACCAATGGAGAAGGAATCGTTTTTTTCTTCGCGCATAACATCTAAAACTAATAAATCAAGTTGCTTTTCCATTTGATTTAGACGGGGACGCTCAAAATAAGCTTTTAAAGCTTTCATGATTTTTTCATGATAAAATTCCATAAAAACTCTTAAAGCCGCATCTTTGTTCATGGAAAAGCTTTCCACAAACAATTCTTTTTTTATCATCCCATGGTTAATAAACATTGTTTCAAATTCTTTAACGTCCCATTCTAATAAACGGCACCGTAACCAACTCATGACATTCGTTGTATCAACGACCGCTTGGAAATAATGGCGTAAAGCGCGGGCGGACATTTTACCCATTTGTTCAAAAATGTAATCATAAATCACATTATCGATGGCACTACTGATTAAACGAGCGCTGGTTAACCCGGCAATTTGCTTTTCAATGGCCCTCATCAAGTTTTGTTCATCTTTAGATAATAACGAATAATCCTGACTAAAAATCGCTTTTTCTAACATTTCCGGGTCAATGCTTCCCGTATGGGAAAAAGCATCAAACTCAGCAATGTTAAAGACTCTTTTTTTAAAAATGATTTTAATGTTGGTGGCATCATTGGCTAGAAAGAACAAATCCGTTAAGCGTTTATTGGGACTGATTTCATCAAAATAAACTTTTAATGCCCCTAATTCATGATTGATTAAATCTTCAAGATTATCACTATTAACCGTTGTCGCATAACCTAATTCTTTTAAAGTTTTTAAGAAGTCGTTTTTTTCCGCTCTTATTAACTTGGCATATTTTCCTTTATCAAAAATGCGACTTTCAACAGCTTTAATATTTCCAACCGCATATGGATAATTCATCTCACTCACCGCCAAACAAGATTTCCGCGATCTTCGTCTCGTAGGTTTCCTTTAACATCTTAATTTTCGTTTCAAAAGATAAATCAATATCAAAAGCTTTCCCGGAAAGAATTAAACCACCTTGGATATTAACACTTTGCGAGGATAATTGTAATTTAGCCTTCGGATTGTTTAACTTTTGATTAAGCTTATCCAGTAAAACTAAGGAAGATTTGGTGGGAGTACTGGCAAACATCGTTAAGTAATGTTCATAGTCGTTTTGGGATACAAAAATGATTTCATCACCGACAATATTTTCTTGATTGATAAAACTAATGACTAATTTCCCCAATGCCTCATCTTTTAAAGTTGTTAAACTTTTTAAAATATGATCAAAGACTTCATCAATTAGGGACTTTTTCATCGCTAAGGTTCGTTGTTTGGTCGCTTGCTCTTGTTCCGTTATCTTCATCTTAACTAAATCCCGGCCTTTTTGTTTGGCCTTTTCTAACATGATGGCGATTTCTTTGGTAGCAACCGCTAATATTTCATCATGTAAGGTTTGGGCTTTTGTATCACCGGTTTTTAAGATATTAGCAGCATCCAGGGAACCTTTTTCTTCGATCTTTTGATAGATTGAATTGTTTCCCAATTTATTCACTTCTTCCTATAGACCGGTTAAAATTAAAATACTTGCAAGTAATGAAAGGATCGCATAGGTTTCAACCATGGCAACCATCGTCATCCCTTTTGCGGAAGCATCCGGTTGTTTAGCCGTCATATGAATCGCACTAACGGCGGTTTTACCCTGGTAAATTGCGGAAATTAAGCCCACAATGGCGATAGGCATACATGCGCCAAAATAGCTCCAACCTTGAGCTTCTGTTAAAGCGACCGGTGAACCACCAAGCATCCCAATTTGAACCATTAATAAAATGGCAATTAAGAAACCATAAATTCCTTGTGTTCCTGGTAAAGCTTGTAAAATTAAAAGTTTACCAAATAATTCCGGTTTTTCAGCAACAACTCCCGCTGCGGCTTTTCCACCCATTTGAACTCCGATTGCTGAACCTATTCCCGGTAAAATTGCTGCTAAAGCAGCCCCAATAATTGCATAAAGTAATCCGTCACTCATTATATTCCTCCTAATGAATTTTTATTTTCGTTAACTTGATTAATGTGTTTTAATTTTAAAGATAAAGGTTTAAATTCGTAGCCGCCACCTTCATAAAATTTACCAAAAAATTCAATGTATTGTAAACGGCTATCATGAACATAAGCCGATAATAAGCCCATGACTAAGTTGAAAACATGGCCAACAAGATAAATACCAATGGAAAAAACAAATCCGATGATTGATCCTTGGACCATTCCTGCCAGCATATTCATGACCATCCCAATGACCGCTGTGGATAAACTTAAAGCTAAAATGCGTGAATAAGATAAAATATCACTCATATAACCCGTGGCTCCGTATAAAGAATATAAGCCGCTTCCTAAACGACCAAGAAGATTTTTATTTTTACGTCCCGCAAAGATTAATATCAAGCCGGCACCCACCAAAGCAAGAATTTGGCCAATTTGCGCAAACTTTGGAAGGAAAAGCATTCCTAAACCAACAATCACGAAAATCCAACTTACTTGATCAGCAAAAGCCGCAAAATATTGTTTGTTCTTAATATTGGCATATATTTTCACAAGCAATCCGGAAATAACATGGAGAGCACCGATTATCAAAGACATAATTAACAATTCTAGAGGTTTTTTCATCGGTTCTAACAAGATTGGATTCCATGTTGCTCCAAAATAACTACCAAATAATACTCCCCAAATAATGGTGGTGATGCCACAGAAAATTAAAACTTTAAATAATTTTAAAGAATTTCCTTTTGGTTTCATTAATTTGATGAGGGCATAGAACATTCCTATCATCACAATTCCATAACCGACATCGGCCATCATTATTCCAAAGATAATCCAATACCAAAAGGACATCATCGGATTAGGATCGACTTCATTAGGATTTGGTTTCGCAAACATATCGGTGATGGTCTCAACAGCCGTAATAAATCGATTATTTTTGGTAACCGTGGGCGGAGTTTCATCAGGACTTGGATTAAAAAAGGCCATGTCATAAACATCTGTGACTTCTTCAATCGCTTTAATTAAAGCTTTTTGCCGATCCTCTCTTACCCAACCCTCTAAATAAATGGTTGAGAGGGTTTTTTGAAGCGGAGCTTTTTTTATTTCACTGACGGTTGCCATTTGATCACTTAACAGTTTTAGTTCCGTCATTTGTTTCGACAATCTTTGCATTTCTTCGGTGACAGAAACGATTAATTGATCATTTTCATTGATTTTATTTTGTTTTTGCGCAATCAGTTCACTGACTAAATAAGGTTCATTTGGTAGGGTTATTTCATTAAAACCTAGCAGCCGAACTTTTTCCATAATGGCTTGATCATCTTCAAAGTAGTTGGCAATCATTAACGCTTGACCTTCGGAATTAGTCTCAAATAAGTTAATTTCGCCACCGGCATCTTGAATTAAGTTTGTTAAGGCAACAATGTTCTTCGCTTCTGAAAAGCCCAGATGAATATTGACATATTTCGAAAAAGCAAGTTTATTTAACGGTAAATCTAAATTACTCCAAACCTTCAAAAAAAGAATTGTTTCTTTTAAAGAATCATTTTCATTTTTCAAAAGTTGCAATTGTTCTTCCGCTTGTTCAACTTGTTCAAGTAATTGTTCTCGTTTTGGATCAGTACTAATAAAAGTATCATAATCAACTTCGTGATAATTACTAAACAATTTTTGTTTTTCTTGAAATTTTTTTAAAAAACGCATGGATTTTTCGGTTCTTTGAATAATGTTTTCTTCTAAGTAAGCATCCTCATCCAGGATAACATCCGTAGAAGAAACAAGCATCAGCTCACCGCTTTTTTGAATTGACATCAATAGCGCTTTTTGGTCTTCTTTCAAGGCCACAATGTGGACTTTTTTCATTGGTACAATCATTTAATAATTACCTTCTTTAAAATAAAATCAATGGCAATATCATACTGTTTTCGAGCATTTTTTACCATTAATTCGTCTTCATGGAGCGCTTTGTTATCGATAGCCATTTGCTTTTCTTTGATTTCTTTTGCAAAAGATGCTTCTAATTCTAGCAATTGTTTTTCGGCTTGTTTATGAAGTTCTTGAGCTTCTTCTTCACTTTTTATTCTGGTTGTTTCTAAAAGCGTTTTGACTTGTTCATTGGCTAGTTGACGAACAGTCTCGGCTTTTTGTTCAGCAGTTTGGATCATATCAAATATCGACATATTGTTCACCACCTTTGGCTCATTACTTCTATATTTTAACACATCCAAACCCAAAAGTCCACCAAAAAAGGGTAGTTTGAAAAAACTAAAAAAAATTGCTTTGACAAGCAAAATAATTAGTGATATTATGCGAAAAAAGGAGTGATTCCTCGCTTAAGAAGTATTTATGAATAAACTGACAAACAATGTTCAAGATTTATTGAACAATGAAAGACCAATATTCTATTACGTTCTCATGAGAATCGGAATTGCCTGTTTATTAATTTTCAGTTTCAATTTTTGTTTTTTAGGGTAAAAAACGACCCGATAACCTTTGTTCCAGCAACAGCTTTCCCAGCTGCAACTTTCTTCATTATTTTTTTAATTGCAGCCATTCTTCTCTATGTTTTTTTTACTCTTAACAAGCAAGAACAATACATCAAAATAACCACCATCTTTCAAAACATCCTGGCATCAGCGTTCTTCTTTTGGGGATTAATTCTTTTCTTTGCGACTGTCAAAGAAGGAAACAAGGTTGGAGTAAAAGTCTTGATTAGCAGTGGTTTCTTTGTGCTATTATTTTATTTAGTTTTGTTGTGGCTATTGTTTATATTAAAATCAAAATCCATGCAATTAATGTATAAGCACATTATTAATTCATCGAAAACAAAAACGGAAACAATCACACCCGCCGAAGAACAAATCGAAAATAAAAAACATGGAGCAAAATGGAAGCTGCTGAAAAAGTCTATCATAACTACCTAACTAGGAGTGATTTAAAACACTCCTTTTTATATGGAAAAACGAGTCAAAATGTGGTATAACCTGACTTTTGCAGTGTTGTGCTAAGAAAAACCACTAACAATCAAATTAGACCATAAAAGCAGTATAAATAGTTAAAATCTTAATGTTTTAAGTTATTTTAACTATTTTTTATTTTCTATTGACTTTAAACCTATGTTATGCTATAATATATTATATAGGAGATATTTTATGATTAGAAAAGATAAACATCGGTTTGCAGATGGTAGTTATAAAACTCAAGTTCGTGTGGTAGAAGGATATAGAGATAAATCTACGGGTAAAGTAAGACAACGAACAATTAAAAGCTTCGGATATTTAGAAGAT
>JBFXGS010000080.1:0-5895 GCA_050177775.1 Bacilli bacterium
GTTTCCGAACAAAGTTTACGCGACTATGTTGAGGCTTTAACTGGATTCTTACAGAAAGAACAATATTTCACATATGAAAGTTTAGTAAATGAACAGTTTTATTTGCATTCTCCAATTTTTCAAACCGTGGAAAATTACCACCTTGAGCGCGACATAATGATTGAATTAATTCGCAACGTTAAGGGCATGAAGAAAACCACCAAAGGTGATTTATTTAGGATTTCTTCAAAACCGCCAATTATCCAACATTTCTTAAATTATCTTCAAGATCAGCACCGATTTTCTGATTTTGAACAACTTCGGGATTTTGCCTTTAACCACTATGGCATGGTTGTGAAAAAATATGAGCTTTAGCACTAACTAAGTTAGTGCTTTTTTATTGTTTTGCTTGTAAAAAAAGGTAAAAACCCATATAATATAATAAGTTTTATGAAAAGAGGGTAAGAGAGTAGTATGAAAATTAAATTAAGTCTATTTATTATCAGTTTGATGGTTTTAATGGTTGGTTGTCAAAAAACAAACATTGAATTGACTATTGTTGGCCCGACCACAATATCTGAATACGAGACCCTTGCTTATGAAATCGAAGCAAATCAAGAAAATCTTAATATTGAATGGGAATCAAGCAACATTGAAGTTGCTTCAGTCGATCAAGATGGGAATTTGACGGGAATTGTCGCCGGCACTATTCGTTTATTTGCTCGGCTTTCCACAAATCAAGACATTTATGACTATCTTGATATCACCATTACCCCTTTGGTAATTGAAAACTTGACCATCAATGGGGATTCTCAACTAGTATGGAAAGAACAGTTTACTTTTTCGGCTTCCTGTCTTCCTGCTTATGCTCCCCAACAATTTACTTGGTCGAGCAGCAATAAAGAAATAATCAATATTAATCAACTTGGCCAAGCTGAAGCTTTAGCGATTGGTGAAACAACCATTCGAGCCACTAGTTTAATTGATAGTTCAGTTTATCAAGAAATGGAAGTTAGTGTCGTTCATGGACCCCTCCGTAATCTAACAATTGAAAGTGAAAATGAAGTTTTCGTTAATTCAACCCTGAGCTTAAAAGCTTTTGATGGTGAAGAAGAAGTAACAAGCTATGTCGTTTGGACCGTAGATGATGAACAAAAAGCGACGATTGATGAAAATGGCATTATTACTGGCTTATTTGAAGGAGCAATTATCATAACCGCAACTTCCACTATCAATCCCGAGTTGAAGGCCACAAAACAGATTCAAGTTATCTTTCGCCCTTTCTTATTTTATCAAACAAAAATATTAATGATTGATTATGTCAGTCAAAACATGGAATTATTAAATTGTCCAACCACCAAATTTGACAATTCAACAAAAGTTCAACAAAAAGTTGGTGAAGAAACATCAACTTTGGCTTTAACTGATTTACTATTAGGTATGGAAAATGTTTATGTGAAAGTGGATACGGAAGCCAACATCATTTCCTCCATTTTAATCGATGGCGAAATTGGTTTTTCCAACATTCGCGTCGGAATCAGAAAATCCATTTCCGATATTTCGATTGATTCCACTTTATACCATGATCAAGCCACCATGGCGATTTTAGAATCCATGGTTTTACAAACTTTTGATGGACTTGAGTCTTATTCCATCAATGAAGGAAGTAATTTGACTTTCACTTATTTAGACGGTCAAATCGAAGTAAAAAGGGATGATCAAATATTAATGCTTTCAAGCAAACGTTTAATTCTTAAATCATTAGGAACAAATGAAAACATCCAATTCACGAGTATTTCACGGGGCAATGGTAAACCCTATTACCAAGGTAATATGGAAATAGCAATCAAAAACAATCGGTTATTAGTGGTCAATGATGTAAATTTAGAACACTATTTGTATAAAGTCTTGCCAAGTGAAATGCCATCAAGTTTCGGACTAGAGGCTTTAAAAGCGCAAGCCATTGCCGCTCGAACTTATGCATACATGGATGTCATTAGTAAAGCCACCGAATCTTTCGGGTACACCGTTGATGATTCAGTAAAATCTCAGGTTTACAATAATGCTAATCCTAATGAAATCTCAAAAACGGCTGTTAATGAAACGGCCGGGCAAATTATGACGAATAATGGCAATCCCATTTCCGCCTTTTATTATTCAACCTCTTCAGGATTAACAGCCAGTGGACATGAGGTTTGGATTAATAACCAAGTTGGTCCGGAAATCCCATATTTAATCGGCCAAAATTTAACGCAAGATGAATTTGGCAATCCCATTTCTTTTGATTATCAAGATGAAGCGAGCATGCTTGCGTTCTTCAAAAGAATTCAAATGACGACTCCGGACAGTAATTTATCAAATTATCATCGATGGAAAGTCGTTTTCACAAAAACCCAATTAACAAATACCATCAATACCAATTTACGACTTACTTATAATTCGACTCCGCAATTAGTGCTAACCAAAAACAATGATAGTTGGTTGTCTCAACCAATCCCCACTTCCATTGGTGAGGTCACCAATATTTATGTTGGCGAACGAGGGACATCGGGAGTGGTCGTAAGTTTGATTATTGAAACGACGGTTAATACTTATAAAATTGTGAATCAATATAACATTCGTTTTACGGTTCGCCCCAAAGATGCTGGGTCCAATGTTTATCGCTATTATGCGAAAGGAACTAGTTCAACTTATGGAACGAATCCCGCCAAAAATGATTCCATCCTGTTGTCGGGTTTCTTTGCGATTGAATTAGAGCAGGATAATATCATTTTTTATGGTGGTGGAAATGGTCACGGAGTGGGAATGAGCCAATATGGCGCTTATGGTTTGGCAAATGCGGGGAAAACTTACTCGGAAATATTGCAAACTTATTATAGCAACATCGATTTTACCGATATTAGTTTTGAATATACGCCAATCACCAATTATGAAGAATATTTTAAATGAAAAGTCCAAGGCATTGCCTTGGAGCTTTTCTTATAACAATTGTTTGGCTTTGATTTCCGCAATCATTTTGTCATACATTTGCTCATCAATAATGAATTTCTTTTTAAGAACTAAATAAGAGATTCCGACTAATAATGTTGGAAAAAGGGTGATGGATAGCCTTAAAAAGAGACGCATTTTTAAGGTGGCTTTGTCACGGAAATTATTATCAGCAGTCGAATTGATAATCATGACATTATTACCATCAATATCTTCAAAACTAACTTCTTGAAGCATCGTATAAAAATTGTCGATTTCGGCAGCGGAATATTCTTCATACTCTTCGCCTTCAAATAAATTATCTTTTAATAAAATGTTCGCTTTATACTCTAATTGTTCGGTAACTTGTAGGTTATCGTAGATATTTTTTTGTTTTTCAAGCTCACTGACATTTTGCGATAATAGGTAAATTCCCGAAGTTACCAGCACTAAAGTAATGAATCCTTGTTCAAGGGCACTTGCCATTTTTGCCATAAAAGGACGAAGGGAGAAGATAATGCCTTCATTACGTTCGCCCGTCTTATATTGATTGTATTCGATGGTATTGGCAATATTAACGGTTAAAACCATGTAAAATAACGCTTGACCGGTAAAAACTAAAATTCCAAAAGCACAAATAGTGATTAAACTTACCGGTAAGAAAGGAATAAAACCCATCAATAATAACATTAGATAACCGAAAGCTAATATTATCAAACTAATCCAAAGTAGTTTCTTACGTCCAACTTTCGCCACAATTTTTGGATAAAGGGCTTGAATACTCAAGTTACTGATGCCAAAAGTGACAATGAAGATGGTTACTTTAAAAGGATCATAACCCAGTTCCATAAAGAAGAAGTTATAGCCTAAAGCTACCAAAACATTACTGCCTAAATTATAAAGAAGCATGGCCAGAATTAGCCAAAGCAATTGATCGTTTTTCGCAATCACTCTGATCATTTTTTTCAAAGAAACGTTCTCGTGCGGGACGGTATCTTTTACTTCGGGCTCTTTTACACCTAGAACCGTCAGTAGTTGGCATCCCACCAAGAAAAGAGCAATCACAATGGAAACAAAAGAATATCCCGCAACGGCATTGCCAATCGTTAAAAATGTAATCATCGCATGCGCAGCAAAGGCCCCAACCCCCGCAAACACGACCGCAAGGGTCGCAATTTTGTCACGATGTTTGGGGTTTGTGGAAAGACTAGGTAGCATTGACCAGTAAGAAATATCATTCATGGTAAAAGCTATTTCCCAAGCTAAATAAATTATCCCAAAGTAAATGACGAAATCCCAACCATTATTTCCCAAAGGACGGTAGTTAAACATTAGGACAATAACAACGGCTGTCAAAACGGCGCCAATTAAAATCCAAGGTTTAAATTTACCAAAACGAGATTTGGTATTTTCGATAATCGCTCCCATTATTGGGTCATTAATCGCATCCCAAACTCGTCCGATAATGAGCATGATGCCAATAACGGAGAACTGGGCTACCGAGAGCCCTAATCCGGAATATTGGATGTAAGTCATAAAAAAAGTGGCGACAAGGGTGTAAGTCATATCGCGACCAATACCACCTAAACTGTAAGTCCACTTATTTTGGTTCAAGTAATTTTTTGTAGGTTGGTTCATAAATTCCTCCACTATGAAAATTCAAGTGTATTATACCATTTTTTTGGTAATTCCATAACAAATTTTTTCATGATGTATATTTATTTACAAATAAAGAAAATTTATGTTATAATAAAAATGATAGGAGGATTGATAATATGAAAGCGAAATTTTTTATTTGTGAACATTGCGGAAATGAAATTGTAATGATTCATCATTCGGGAGCGACTCCCGTATGTTGTGGTGATCCAATGAAGGAACTTATTCCTAACACAAAAGAAGCGGCTTATGAAAAACACATCCCACTGGTAGTTCAAAAGGGCAATCAAGTCGATGTTGTTGTCGGAAGCGTCATTCACCCAATGATTGAAGCTCACTTCATTAAATGGATTTACATTGAAACAACCAAAGGAGGGCAATTTAAGAAATTGGCACCTAACCAAGAACCAAAAGCAACCTTTATGCTTGCGGATGAAAAATTAGTTGCGGTTTATGAATATTGCAACCTTCATGGCTTGTGGGTATTTGAAGCTAAATAACAAAAAAGTGATTCATAAAGAATCACTTCAGAGCGTTGACTTTGTCAACGCTCTTTTTATTTAGTTAAAAAGTGGGACAAAAACACAAAATAGTCATTACTTTCGTATCGAATTATCGTGTTTTTATATTTATTTGCTGCTGATGTGGGAAGAAAATAAAACCCCATTTTTGAAAATGGGGTTTGTCATCAGTCTAAGGTGATTCATTATGAATCACTTTTTTCTTGTTTTGATTAGGCGTTGTTGTTAATAATTGTTAAAATGGCATCTTTTGGTTTATAGCCCATTGTTTTGGAAACGACTTTTCCATCTTTAATTAAGACAAGGGTCGGAATGGCAGAAATTTGAAATTTTCTTGCTAATTCAAATTCTTGATCAACATCAACTTTCAAAACTTTTACTTTTCCTTCTAATTCCTTGTTTAAATCTTCAATAATTGGAGCCATCATTTTACAAGGCCCGCACCAAGTAGCATAAAAATCGACTAGGACTAAATGATTGTTTTCGACAGCAGCTTCAAAATTAATTTTATTGGTATTTTCCATTTTTGTATCCTTTCATTTTTCTTTATTATACATCTTTTTGAAGGTCTTTTCTAGTAATTTGCTTAAATAATGTGTTTGGAATAACAAACCTTTTATGTTATAATTTAATAAGAAATTAAGAAGGAGACTAACTATTAAAAGTCAAGATAGATCTTAAAAAATTTATATAATTAAATATGATTGCATAACAATAGAGGGCATGATTATAAGATTAAATCTTCCCATACATGACTTTTATATAATTGTTA
>JBFXGS010000081.1:0-5864 GCA_050177775.1 Bacilli bacterium
ATCACCAGACACCTATATTCCGATTGTGTGGAATTGGCAAGAGAATATCGCTTGTCCGATGAAGGAAAAGAAATCTATAAACTAAGAAAGGAATCTATCGAAAGAATCTTTGCTCAAGGCAAAGAATTAAATATTTTTTTAAGATAAAAACATTAAAAAAGCCTTAAAACAGCTGTTTTAGGGCATAATTCAGTGGAAACAGTGATATTATAGGGAAAATATACGTACATAATTTTACAAGATATTTATATGGTTAAAATGGCAAACTCGGGGAAAATAAAACTTCGAAAGAGAATGAATTCCTTTTTTCTTGTATACAATCCTTGGTTTCATTTGCATTTTATATTAAAAATGATTATTGTAAATATATGAGGGAAGAAAAATCAAAAAAGCCAATGTGTTTTTAAGTGGTTTATGGTAAAATAAAGGAAGTTAAACTAGTTGGGGCAATTATCATCTGCTTCAGCATTGGTTATGAAAACAGAAGAAAACGCTTATGTTTTTACATTATTTCAAATAAAAAATAAGGCTTCTGCACCTTATTTATTAGGAAGGATAGTTTATGACGTCTGAAGAAATCAGTCTCCTAAAGCAAAAAGACGAAACTACATTTAATGAGTTTTATAACCAATATCATAAATTATTTTTCTCTATCATTTTTAAAACAATCAAAGATTTCCAAGTAACAGAAGAATTGGTCATCGATGTTTTTTGCAAGATTCTTGAGGATCTGGACCAGTACCGTGGCGGTAACTTTAAGTACTGGTGCGTTACCATTGCGAAAAACATTGCTTTCATGTATTTGCGGAAAGCCATTACCGAACGGAAGACGCTTGAAAAGTATGCCGAAAACGAAACTTTAAAAATTGAGAGCAGTGAAGATTCTGATTCGCTAAGCGATGAGCTATTGACGGAAATTAAAACGATCGTTGATGGCGAAACTTATGAAATCATCATTTTGCATTTGGTTCAAAACATGAAGTTTCGCGAGATTGCCACAATAAAAAAAGTGACTACTTCCTCAATAATCGGCAAATATGACCGGGGTATAAAGAAGATAAGGAGCAGAATTGATTATGAAAACTATAGATAAGTTAATTATTGAAGAATACAACGAAAAACAAAAATATTGCATTGGAAATAGAGTTGGAATCATTCCCCGTGAAATCAACAAACAATATAAAACTCATTCTTGGAAATGGTTTTTGTCTTCCAAGGCTTCGTTTGGAGCATCAATCCTAATATTAATGTTTTCTGCGGCTCTCTTCATTTTAAACATGACTTTAAAGAAGAACCCTGCTACATATAATAGTCCTACGGATATTTATTTAGAAATTAATACTTTGGAATATATTAAAACACCCGTTAAAACCGTTTTGGTCGGGGAAAATGATTTGATCATTGCCGTTTATTATGGAATTTCGGAGAACATGGAACATGAAGCATTACACTATTTGTTATTTGAAGTTAATTCCGATGATCCATTAGTAATTCAAACAATGATTGAATCGGAGGGGGTTCCGGCTAAAAACTTTGAATATGTCTACGAAGGCCAAGAGAACAATTTTTATGTGTTTGAACTTGATGAAGATTTAATCGAGGTATTCATTACGATTGATGAAGTAAATCAAAATTTTTCATTGGATCTTACTGAATATTATCAATTTTTGATAAATAAATGAATTTACCGAATAATTTCGAATTTTAAAGCACCTTATTCACAAACAGATAGGGTGCTTTTTTTGTACCCAAAAAGGGAGGACCAATGAAAAAAGTTTTGTTTGCAGTTATGGCTGTTGCTTTCACGATTGCCATAAGCGGATTTAGACAAGTTGCCTTTGCTCATGAAGAAACCAAATATCCCGAAGGTTATGAAACTGCTCTTTTAAAATTGGAGCAAAGCGATTTGTCATACGAAGTAATGGACGGAGTCAATAACAAAGGTCAATATGTCTTGTTTACAGGTAAGGAAACAGGGTATATGATTTATGATACGGTTATGGATATTTACATTGAGTATTCAAAGGAAGATAAATCTCCATATGCTGATACCAGTAATTCGAGAAAAAAAGTTTATGCCGGTCCGACTTATTATTTGGAAAAAAGCGAAGAAAGATACTTTGATGCTCTTGATAAGCGGGAATTAAACAAATTTGAAATTGAGGAATTTTCCCGATACAACGAGGATTTGAATGCTTCGGTTTTTTCCAGAAAAGAATCTAAAAAAAACGAACGATTTTTAACGGATTGGTTGACGAAATCCAAGAAAGAAACTTCGCAAATTGATCCTTCTTTGGAAGCCGATTCGCTTTATGCTCATGAAACAACGACGACAACTAGTACTGCTCATGCCATACCATATTCTTATTATTATGAAAACTTAAGATATGCAATGGGGGTCAACGTTGAAGGAACCTGTTCGTTTGTGGCGGCAGGAATGGTCATGTCCTATTATGATTCGGTTTATAATGATAACATCGTTCCAGAAGCATATGACGTGGATGGAAAGTTGAGGGAAAGCGAAACCAGCAATGCTTCTCCCATCAAACCTTTTGAAACTTGGGGAAGCATCATTCCGACGGCGTTTAACCAATCACCCGGCGTTTCCAATGACTTTGAGTGGGAAACAATTGAATATATGGATACCGGGAATTCCATGAACATTGGCGAAACCGGCCGTTTGATTAGCCATTATTTGAATGAAGCCGGAGTCAGTTATACCAAAAAAGAATGGAACATTTGGGAAGGGATATCTAAAACCAGAGATGAATGGGTCAGAGATGGAATTGACAGCGGCCAGCCGGTGTGTATTCATTGTTCCGGGCTTGACGAATCCTTAGATGATCGCGAATTAAATCACGCGGTTGTCGGTTATGAATATGATGATACCGGAATATTTGTCAATTTTGGCTGGCGGGGCGTTTATACTCATACCAACATCAACAATTATACTTTGCAAAATGTTCTCTATTTCCTCATTCATGAAACTGAGACCACCATTTATAATTATGAATGGACCAGCATCAATGGTGCCGATGGCACCATGAGCATTTCCGGCGATAAAATATGCAATCACAATATTGAAACCAAATCGGTTGATGATACCTATCATGTTACCAGATGCTTTTTTTGCGGTGCCCAAAATATTTTTACGGGACATACATACGTTAATGGCGTTTGCACCGTTTGTGGGCGTGTTCACGCAAATCATGTGGAAGGAGATACGTGGTATGGCACGCCGGAATCGCATTATCGAAAATGCATCATATGCGGCGCCAACATTTACTGCCCAGAACCCGCAACTTTAACATCTTATACCAGCACCACTCACACTTATAGCTGCAGTCATGGTTACAGTCAAACATCGCCGCACACCTTTGATTCTACCAAAACCTGTACGGCTTGCGGATATCATTCCACCCATGTTCATTTCTACACTTCTCACTATGAACTATTTTCCAGTACGCATCATAAGGCTTATTGTTCGTGCGGCAGTTTCATTTTGCAGCCGCATGTTTTGGTTAATCCGCTTAATCCGAACGCTCCGGCTTATTGTAGTTTGTGCGGATATCAAGTGGATGACGGAAACATAATGTATCTAATGAAAAAAGATAAAGAATTAGAAAAATTTTTGGTATAAAGGGGAAAAAGCATGAAAAAGAAAATTATTTTTGCACTGCTTTGTTTAATGGCCTTCGGGATGGCGGGGTGTGAAAAAGATCCGGGTTATCATGGCGGCAACATTAGTCTCAATAAGGATTTTGACATTTCTTTCGAATACGATTATATAGCTTTCGGCGTAAACCGCTTTAATGCTGAAGGCTTGTCATCAAGTGGATTGGATTCGGAAGACATTGAACGGATGAACAAACCTCTCAATGATGACACCCGTCCGCTGATGAAGGATGATGTTTTGTCCTTAGGGCTGTTAAACGACAATCAAAAGCAAGATTTCCTTGATTATTGCGAATCAACCAATTGTGTTTATTTCAAATTGTCTTTGATCATTCCCAACGATTCGGAAGCGGCTGATTTTGGGAAACAAATGATTAGATTGACCAATCTGGAAAATCTTACCGATGAGCAAATTGAAGACGGATTCTCATATAATATCTTTTATGAGTCGACCATTCTGGATTTTGACCAATTGGTTAATGCCGCCTGTGAAGCGCTTAGCGTTTCAAACATTGATCCGTTTGTTCTTAATAACAGCGATACCGGGATTTATTTATGGAATTATGAAAACGTAAAGGATACCGTGACTTTGAAGTTTTTTGTCATCAATGCCCGGGTCCTTAATGAAAATAGCGAAACTTATCTGGACCAGTATACGATGGAATGGTTTGACATCCAGCTGTAAACAAAAAATATTCTTTATTCTTTCGATAAAGGCGGCACCCCCAATCAAAAATATCATCCGCATTTTATCGAAAACCATAAACCAATAACTTATGATTTTATTAGGGAAAAAACGAAAGAGAGAAAAACAATGAAAAGTAAAATCATAGACACCCTTAAGTTAATATTCTGCATATTATTTATTGCAATCTTTGTGGTTGCCATAATATATGAATTGTATCCAAATTTCTTTCCGAAATGGTTTTTTTGGACCTTATTAAGCATCCAGGGAACCGTCATAATCGGCTTGGTGGTTTATTGCTTATTTATTCGTTTAAAAAGAAGCAGGAAAAAACCATACAAAATAGAGAAATGGACTTATGGAAAAAGCAATCCCCTACGGGCTTTTTCGGAAGTACCAAAAGAATGGATCGATTCGTTTACGGAAGAAGAATGGGCTTACGTAGAGCGAATGGGCATAAACGGACCCGATGCCATATGTGAAATACTGGAACGGAAAGGATATTTCGTCGAAAAGTCCCAGGAAGAATTTGAAAAAATAAGAGAACTGATGGAATAATCCAGATAACGAAAATTGGGCTTAAGTGGGTGACTTTCTCCCCCGCTTGGGCCGCTTTTTTAAAATTAAAGGATTTTTTTGGTTTTATCCTCAACCTTAAAAAACCAATTATTGTTTTTTTATTGCTTTTTATGGTACAATATGGAAAATAAAATCTATCGTGATAAAGGTGAACCGATCATCAACAAAGAAAACGAGACTATCGAAGAGCGAATCGGGCGAAAAATCGAGAATAAATAAAAAGCCAGCCGGATGGAATGAAAATTGGAATTTAGCATATAGACCTGTTGTTTGGAGATATTCTTAAAAAGAATAATCAATATATTTGCAAAGAAAAGGTGTTTATAGGTGCTATGCAACTAATTTGTATTTAAATAGCTAGTCAAGCGTAGAATAGTGTATATGGTAAAATGAAATATAAAAGTTACGAACTTTTTACAGAGGTGCGCGATTGTATTAAAGTAGGTCATACAACCCATATAAGAAGCATAGGTTTGATACAGTTGCACTTGTCAAGAAAAAGCAGACACGTATCAGGCCTTTTTTCATACAGAAAGGGCCTTTTCTTCTTATCTGCCAATTTCCAGAATTGTAATTAGAACTATAATTGGAGTCTTTACAGGTCAGATATTTTCTCTCCATCCTACTTTTTAACGTTTACCTAATAATTTACACTATTATAGAAAAATAAAATGACTAATGGCGAATATCGCTAATTTTAAAGACGAATTGATAAAAAAGTGTTAAATTATTTACAACGAGTTTACAAGTAAAGGGTGATTTATATATAAACTATAAAAAATTAGTCAAAGAAGTAAGAGAAAAACTAATTATCACACAAGTCGAATTGGCAGTACTTTTAGGTGTCTCATTTGTTTCTATCAACAGATGGGAAACTGGCAAGCATGAACCAACGACTAAAATCAAAAGAAAAATAGTTGAACTT
>JBFXGS010000082.1:0-5831 GCA_050177775.1 Bacilli bacterium
TAAATCCTGATAAGTCTTTAAATGATTTTTTAAATTAAAATAATCGGATATTTTAAGTTTCTCAATTAATGAATGAATATTAGGGATGACATAAAGCGATTTTCGAAGTTGCAATAAATCTTTGGGATTAGCACTATCATAAGCAATTTTACCGACAATTCTTTCTAAATCATAAACACTTTCCAAGTGTTGGCGCAATTCATTGGTAATTAAAAACTCTTTCTGACATTTCTCAACAATATCAAAGCGCTTTTCGATTTTTTCCCGATCAATTAGTGGAAAAATGAGCGCTTTTTTCAAAAAACGACTGCCCATGGCGGTTACACAATGATCGATAACATTAATCAAGGAATTTTTTTTATTTTGAAAACGTAATGTTTCAAGAATTTCCAAATTCCTTCTTGAAGCAAAATCGATTTTCATAAATCCACTGCTATCGTATTTAACCACCTTTTGCATATGAATTAAATTGCGTTTTTGGGTGCGAATAATGTAATTCAAAAGCCGTAAAAAAGCTTTTTCTTCCGCTTTGTCAAGGTCTTCAGTTAAGGCTTTTAAGTAATTAATGGCATTTTGATTAGTTTCTTTTGAAATCGTGATCGGATAAAAAGTATTTAATGAATGCAAAACAGGCATTGAGAAATCCTCGGAAACGACGATTTCTCTAGTTTTCAGTTTTAATATTTCGGTTGTCAATAGCTCTTCGTTTAAAGGTAAATTCGTTAAAAAGTTTTCTCCCGTCCCCAAGTCGGAATAAGAAAGAATGTAACGATCTTTATCTAATTCAACGGACGTTAAGAAATTATTTTCCTTTGCATCAACAAGACTTCCTTCGGTGGTTGTCCCAGGAGTGACAATACGAACGACATCCCTTGTGACAATCCCCACGGCTAAAGCGGGGTCTTCCATTTGTTCAACAATAGCCACTTTAAAACCTTTTTCGGTCAAACGGTCTAAATAAGCATTTACGGCATGGTAGGGAACTCCGCACATGGGAACCCGTTCACTGGCTCCGGCATCCCGACCCGTTAAAACAATTTCTAATACTTTTGAAGCTACAATCGCATCATTAAAAAACATTTCATAGAAATCGCCTAAACGAAAAAAAACTAAAGTATCCGGATATTGCTCTTTAATTTCTAAATATTGTCGCATCATTGGTGTATATTGCATCTTGTCAATGTTCTCGTACATTTTATCACCTTTTTATTCGTTAAGAAAATTATAACATAATTTCCTAAAATTCGATAGAAAAAACATTTCTTAACCATTAATCCCCATGATTTTAAAAAAGTAATCTCAACGTGAGATTACTTTTCCACCTTTTTGCCTTGAATCTTCAGCATCAAAAGCCATAAAATGACTTTCTAAAGAATTATTGATGTCGGTTAATCCCGAAATTGGTTCTTTATTTCGAATGTTTCTGACAAAATCCAGCACCATTTTTTTGTCCCCACCGGCATGACCGGAGAAATCATCGGCTAACTTAGAAACATCAATCCGATAGGATTTCCCTCCATAGAGATTGACGACGATTTCCATGTTTTCCATGTCCCCTTCCACTTCCCCTTTTGTCCCATGAATTTTGATGCTTCGATGGGTTTTTTGGGAAAAAGCGGTAATGGTTAATGATGCCGTCGCACGATTTTTAAATTCCATTTGGACGACTTGATGGTCGGGAACATTATTGTCGGATTGATAAACACAGCGGCTATAGCTCAAGCTTTCGTCGGTTAGCACTTCTTCAATGTGCTGATTCAAACTAAAGACCATCGCCCACATCGGATTCTCTTTATAAAAATGAACGGCATGATAAGGACAATCGACATGGCATTGATAACAAAAAGGTTTGCTGCCCTGGGGAGCATGCTCTTTATTAAAGTAGAAAAGGTTGCCAAATGAAGTGATTTTTGTACAATCACTTTTGATTAACCATCGGATAATGTCCAGATCATGGCAGCTTTTCGCAAGAATCATCGGTGATGACGTAGCGGAATTACGCCAATTACCCCTGACATAACTATGGGCATAATGGAAATATCCGATATGTTCGGTTTGATGTAAAGTCACGATTTCGCCGATCTCTCCATCTTCAATTATGCTCTTTAACTTTTGATAAAAAGGAGTATAACGCAAAACATGGCATACGGCCACTTTTCGGTTCAACTGGTTGGCTTTATCCAAAATCGCTTGACAATGTTCTTTGGTTGTCGCAATTGGCTTTTCAAGAAGCAAATCATAACCAAGTTCTAACGCTTTTTGCGCTTGGCGAAAGTGATCTTGGTCCATCGTGCTAATAACTAAGATGTCCGCTAACTTGCCTTGATTAAAAAAATCATCTTCATTTTCAAAATATTGATGTTCCGCTAATTGATATTGAGCTAAGATGAGGGGCTTCTTTTGAAGGTTTTTCTCACAAATCGCGATAATCATCGCTTCATTGGGGTGATCACGAATGATATTGGCATATGTAAAGCCACGCGACCCAAATCCTAAAATGGCAACAGTAACTTTTTTCATGGTAATCTCCTTTTTTTTACATTATATCACAAATAGCCAAAATCACCAAGCCAAGAAAAAAAGCCCCTGTGAAACCATAGTTCACAAGCGCTTTTGTCGCTAATTGATTATTTTTGATTTTTATTAATGATATCCAAAATGATGACAATCGGTGTGCCAATTAATATCGCCAAGGCAATTTCAAAAATAGAATTGGCAGCAAAAATTCCCCAAATAAAATCAAACAATTGTCCTTCGGGTTGAAAGGTGAATTCGGAAGCGAAAAAGAAAAATCCCACTTTCCAAAACCAAAACAACAAAGGTACAACAATCAAAGAGTGAATAAACGTTACCGTTCCTAAAGCAATGGGAACAGCGAGTTTTTCTTGTTTGATGGCTTTAGAAAATAAAGAGTAAATATCGCTGGCAATAAAGCCAACAAAAGCTCTAGGTACGACGGATAAAAGCGGATTTGTGAACGGAGCATAGAGGGGATATTCCATAAAGCTTCTTGTCATTGATCCCAGTCCAAAGACAAGCCCGAGAAGTAAGCCATATTTACGTCCAAGCAAAATTCCGCCAACGATAACGGGAATATGAATGATGGTAATAGGCACCAAACCGATGGTAATATAACCAAGTTGTGGTACAAAGGTCATTAATACAATAATGGCTATTAAAATAGCCGCTAAAACCATTTTTCGGATTTGTTCATTGCGCGCCGTGCGCTTTGTCATACTGTTCATTTTTTTCTCCTTTTTAGGCTGCAATAGTCCCATAAGATTAAAATTTCTCAATACAGAGTATGTTCTTTTTCAAGTAACATCTAATCTAAGAATTCAAATTCATATCCGAAAATACGAACTAAATCCCCATTTTTGACTCCAAGTTGACGTAATTCATTATCCACGCCGAGATTTCTAAGTCGTCTGGCTAACATTTTAATGTTTTCATCACGCGTAAAATCCGTGGCATCGAAATACTTCTTGACCATGGGCCCACTTACATTATACACTCCTTGTTCATCCTTTTCAATTACAAAAGGTTGTTCAGGTGTAAATCGATATTCAACAACCTGATTCACTAAATCATCTTTAAACTGATCAATTTTGACGGAATCAAGCAAATTAGCAATTTCATAAACCATTTGATCGAGGTTTTGATTGGTATAAGCACTAATCGGGATAATGGTCATATCCGGTAATTGCTTCTTAAGTTTTTCAAGATTGGTTAAAGAATCCGGTAAATCCATTTTATTCGCGACAATCAGTTGCGGACGCATCATTAATTTAGGATTGTAAGTTGCCAACTCTTTGTTTATTTTCAAATAATCTTCATATGGGTCGCGTTTTTCTTTGGAATCCATATCTAAGACGTGAACGATGACCCTTGTTCTTTCAATGTGTTTCAGAAACTGGAAACCTAAGCCGGCTCCTTTGCTGGCATTTTCAATTAAACCGGGTAAATCGGCCATCACAAAACTACGACCATCTTTTACTTTGACAACCCCTAGATGAGGGACTAAAGTTGTGAAAGGATATTCAGCGATTTTGGGTTTGGCGGCACTAACCACTGAAATGATGGTTGATTTTCCGACACTGGGAAAACCGACCAACCCTACATCGGCCAATATTTTTAGTTCAATGCGGATGTCTTTTTCCTCACCGGGTTCCCCTTTTTCACAAATTTCCGGTGCCGTAATGCGTGCGGTCGCAAAAGAGGCGTTTCCTCTTCCGCCTTTTCCACCTTTCGCCACGACAACTTCTTGTTTGTGTTTAATGATATCAGCGATGACGATGCCTTTATTTAAATCATAAACGACACTACCAACGGGAACACGAATATAAACATCTTTGGCATCCCTTCCAAAGCAATCTTTCGAATGTCCATTTTCACCATTTTCAGCGAAAATTAATTTTTGATAACGAAAATCTAACAGAGTTGTTAAACCTTCATCACCAACGAAAATGATATCGCCACCGTGGCCACCATTTCCGCCGGAAGGACCGCCTTTGGGAACATATTTTTCACGACGAAAAGCGACGACTCCATTGCCGCCATTTCCCGCCCTGATATGGAAACTGACATCATCGATAAACATATTTTCTCCTATGATTTGTTTAAAAAAATGCACTTAAAGTGCATTATTTTGTTTCGTAAACAGACACTTGCTTTTTGTCTCGACCTTTACGCTCATATTTTACATAACCAGTAATAGTTGCAAACAAAGTATCATCCGATCCTAAACCAACATTTGTTCCAGGAAATATTTTGGTTCCCCTTTGACGATAAATAATGGATCCGGCGCTAGCGTATTCGCCATCGGATAATTTTATTCCTAAACGTTTTGCACGCGAATCACGACCGTTTTTAGTCGATGAACCGGCTTTTTTTGATGCAAAAAACTGAATATTAATTTTAAACATGAGATTACCTCCTATTTATTTAAATTTATTTTAAGATATTTGGCATAATTTTTACTGATGCTTTGTAGGGTTGTAACTAAATTCTCCATGATTTGATTGGTAAATTCAGTTGTTTGACGGATTTCTAATTGCATTGTCGGTGCTTTTTCGTCTTCAAGAAAATGATAATCCGGGCAATTTTTTTCAATTAAGCCTAAACTAACATACATCGCCGTCGATACGGCACTGCAAACAATGTCCGAACCGTTTTTTCCGTAATCAGAATGACCAGTTACCGTAATTTTACTAATCGTTTGATCAGCACGGTAAACAACATTAACGGTTGTCATGGTTATCCTTCAATGTTTAAAATTGTTACCTTAGTGTAAGGTTGTCTGTGGCCTTGCTTTTTATGGTAGTTCTTCTTCGCTTTGTACTTGTAAACGATAATTTTTTTGTTCTTACCATTTTTCTCAACACGAGCGGTTACTTTTGCTCCTTCAAGATATGGGGAACCAACCTTATCATCAACCATTAAGACTTTATCGAAAACAACTTCCGTATTTTCAGCAACATCCAGCTTCTCAACATAAACAACATCATTGGTTGTTACGCGATATTGTTTGCCACCAGTTTCAATAATTGCATACATAATCTTCGCACCTCCTCATTTAATAAGTCACGCCATCAAGGTGGTAAAATACACTTAAAACCTGTTTTGAGCGGTTGCGATTTCACAACATACATATTATATACTTTTACAATCCAAAAGTCAATTAAAATATTCCGTTAATTTTTAAGGGTATGTTATAAATCTAAATGCAACACCAAAAAAGTCGTTTGATTTTTTTGAATTGAAAAAGCCCATAGAAAGTCCTATAATTTAGTCACGATACAAAACTAAGGAGGTTCTATGGACCAATATAA
>JBFXGS010000083.1:0-5724 GCA_050177775.1 Bacilli bacterium
GATTAGGAATTTTATTTAATTTCTGATTGAGGTTTATCATATTTTCACCATTAAGGTATTATACTACAAATTTGTTGATTTTTCCACATCAACCCTTCATTTTTTTTCATAAAAAAAACCAAGAGTTTCCTCCTGGTCTTATGAACCTTATTGTTTGGCAGTTTGTCCACCGAACAAGTTGTTAAACACATCCATAAATTCTTGAATGGTTGCTTCCTGTTCCGTCGTAATTGTTGCCGCATTGAATCCCTTAATCGTATTGGCAAGGGAAATCATATCATCAAAGGCGGTATTAACGTTTGCTTCCATTTCGGTAATGTCGGCTAAAACTAAATCCATCAAAGTATAAATATCTTCATTCTTTGCGAAAGTAGCGACATCGGTAATCAAACCTCTAAACAAGGTTTGGTTGGCGCTTGTAAAGAAAGCATTGACGTGTTTTGAAACAAAAATGACAATGCAGTTTTCTTCATAATCATCTTCCCAGTAAGCAGGATTTTCTTCATAATTCTCACCATATTTTGTTACAAAATAGCTGATAATATCGCTATGAAGCGTTTGAACTTTTGTAATCAAATCGTTCGTTACGACATAATTCATTAAATTCTTAACAAAAGTATTTAAATCAGGAAGAACATTTCGCAATAAAGCTTCGGCTAAATCCGCAATCGCTTGCACTTCGGCTTCGGTCATTTCCGTTTGAGTTGCGATATCGGCAATTGGAACACTGGCAACAAGCATATCAATTACATCGGTAATTTGATCGTTTGTTAAAGTCCCCAATGTTGGAGCATAATAAGAAATGGCTTCTTTTAACACAGCAAAGTTAGCTGCTTCTTTCGCATCATCAAAAGCATCTTCATCAGGATATGTTTCACCAGTTGCTTCATTTCGGAAATTCTCTTCTTCATATGTTTGCCAATTCCAATCAGAAGTGAAGGAATTCAGTATGACAATTTTACGTAACAATTCGCCATCCGTGGTAACGAATTTATCCGTTAATTTGTCCATCATATCTTCGAAAACATCGGTAGCTCCCGAAATTATAGCATAAGTTAAATCCGTCCCAAGACCTGAAAAGGATACTTCGCCATCCGTTTTTTCAACAAGGGTTGCTAAAGTTTGCATATAGCCTTGGTACAAAGCTTCTTTTTGCTCATCGGTGAAGATGGCTTCGATTTGGTCGATTAAAGTTTGGTTGGCATCTTTAAATGCTTTTACATAAGTAACAACTAAAATGCCAATTTCACTTGCCATTACTTCTTCAGTTGGAGCATCGGTCGTTAAAGCCAACAATTTCGTGAAAAAAGGCTTATCAAATGAATCTAATGATTTCAGAGCAAATTGAATTGATAAGGTAGTGGTTGCCGCAAATGATGCTGAGCTTTCAGAAAGCAATAATGAAAAATCGTTAGCTTCCAGTAATTGTCCATAACCGGTTGAAAGAAGTTCATAAACAAGCGCCAAGTCAGCTGTTGAAGGTAAATTTTCCATTAACAAATCGACGATTTCATCTTTCACAAGCACGATTTCATCAGCTGTTAATTCACTTGGACCTTCAGCTTCCATAATGTCTTGGATTTTGGTAATTAAGTCATCGGTAATTCGTGTTTGAAAATCAATTAGATAATTGACGGTGTTGGCAGCAACTAAAACCATTTCATCACGTGAATCGGTAATCATGGTCTTCATTTGCATCGTAAATTCTTTTTGAGAATTGTAATTATCGATTTGACTTTGATAATATTCATCAGGCCCATATTGATCAATCATGTCTTGATACCTATCGATATCTTCTTGAAGGTTTACTATTTGTTCTTCAAGGTTTGGAACCATCGCAATCAAACCGGCACTGGCAAGAGCTTCATAATTAATATCGGTAGCTAAGAATTTTTTGATGGCAGCATTTACTAATAATGGATCATCTTCAGCGGCTTCCATATCGGTTTTTAAAACATCAAAAGCTCCTTTTAAATCTTTCATATCCTCGCCAGTTGTCCCTTTTCTGACTAACTCTTCCGCAACACCTTCCGGCGCTCCTGGCATCATATTATCTAAAATGATATTAATGGCGGTAATTTCCGCTTGAGGATTAGCCATATAAGCAATCGTCGTGCTCTTTGCCGAATTATTCATTCCGGTTGGGGCTTTTGTCACAACTTGGAAGATCAGATTGTCACCACTTAAAGCGCTAAAATCATATGAGGTGGTGGTTACGGTTTTCTTTTCTTCGTCGTTAACATAGATGATATATCCCGTCGCGTCAACGACGGCGTCCCATGTCAAAACTTTTTCACTAATAGCTAGATTGACTGGTACATCAATACTTTCCGTAGTATCAATGTCTTCAGGGGTAGTTCCTCCATCACAGGCAATTAAGCCAAAGACAGAAAAGACCAAGAGGAAAATAAACAACAATTTTTTAAACATAAAAATCCTCCTATAGATTAATTGTTTCTTGAATCAAATTCATTTTTCTTATTTTTAAAAAATAATATAAATAACTAATTGAAAACACCAAAATTCCGATTAATAAATACCAAAGCACAGCACTGATGGAATATTGATATTGAAAGTAGTAACCAACCATGACCAAAAGTGAAGGAAACAATTGAAATACAATCATAACATTGACGAAACTTGCAAAAAACGCAAGTATCATTAAAACAACAATTTCTTTTATGATGTTTACAAATAACTCTCGGTTATTATAACCAAGTATTTTTATTTTCGCATAATCAGCTTTCAGCGAGTAAAAAACCAATAGAGAGTTATTCATAATTACGAGCACAAAACATCCGATTAAAACCCAAATAATGAAACTTAAAAAATCGGCAATGGCCACTAATCGATCGACTTCATTTAAGAATAAGGATTGAGCATCAAAGATAAAATATATTTTATTACTATACTTTTTTATTAAATCTTTTTGAATATTGGGATCAAAACTATTTATAAAAAGCGAATTAATAATTGGTTCACTTTGATATTGATCACTTAAATGAAGGTTTGTAAAAGCAATTCCTTCACTATAATTTTCATAAAAGCCCACCACTTCAAAAATCGCTTGGGGTATGGATTGACTTAGGTAAAGGCTGATAAAATCACCTTTTTTTACCGCACCAATTTTTTCAAACTGATATGGTAAAACAACACTCAGTTTTGAACTGTCTTGCAAACTGATTAAACTGTCATCTAAGAACTGATAATTAAAATAATGGTCAATTTCCATGGGGTTGATGGACAAAACAAATTTCAATAGTCTTTCTTTATCATTTGCAAAAGCCATTGTTACATCTTGATATATTATACCATCACTAATATTATCGATTGTAAAATTGGCAATTATGTCTTCTTTTAAACTATTTTGATAATCATAAATATTTGTCATTAAATAATTAAGCTCAATTTCTTCGGTGGCTTTTCGCTGGGTACTTTTGAACATTGAAGACATCGTTAAGGATACAGCTAAAACCACTAATGATATAAAAATCACTTTTAGAGAATTATGAGTTATTTTATTTTGGGACAAATACTTGATTGAGAAGATGGTGAAGAAACTTTGTTTTTTGGTAAAAAGAAGCGGAAAAAAACGTAACAATGAAGATATAAACGTAAAGGAAAATCCAATGACTAACACCGTTGTAAACAAAGCTTGAAATCTTGGCAACGGGTTGATAACGACATTGATAATTAATAATAACGCGAAACAAACTAAATAAATAATTTCTGATGTTTGATGTTCTGATTTACGATCCGCTGTTAACGTTAACGCATTTTGTTTGGTTAAGCGATGAAATTGATGAATGATTTGCCAAGTCATAAAGCTTAAAAATAGAAGTAAAGTTAATAAAATGGGGAGAAATCTAATTCCAATGTATGTATTAACTTGATAAACTTTTGCTCCAATGTTCATAAACAAATTGGCTAACCCTATTCCTAAAGGAATGGCAATAGCAAAGTAAATGATAAATTGTAATACCCAAATATGAAAAGCAAAGTGATTGTTTCCACCAAGGATTTTTATGACTCCTAATTGTTGTGAAAAATCCCTAAAAAGAAGCGGGAACAGGGATTTTATAACCATCGCCATTGCTAAGAAAATAACAATAATCATTCCCAGCATAATCGAAGTATTGTACTTGGCACTAACAAGGATTTGATTATTATCAATGGCTTCATAAATTAAGCAATCTTGGTAATTGATATCATTTAAAAGAAGTTCTTTTACATCATTTAACGAATATTCGGATTTCACATTTAAATAAATGAAATTACCTAAATTCGGTGAAGAAGACCAAACCGTTCTCTCAAACAACTCATCTTTATTTATGAAAACAACATCGCCTTTAAATAGCCCTTGGTCCGGAATAATTTCTTTTATCAAATAAGACAAATCTTGATTGTCAATTTCCAAATAAAGATAATCTGATTTGTTGACATTTAGTTTTGTCGCTAATGATTGTGAAATAAGCATTTCATTAGGATTTAAGGCATTGACATCAAATTTAACTACTCGTTCAAATTCAGCAAGACTTGAGGATAATATTTGGGTGTATTGGGAAATGTTATCGGTTTTAACCAACGAATGAAGGTTAAAAAAAGTAGCTGTAAAGGAAAAGTATTGAGGGTATTGCTCTTTGATGGTTCGAGAATTGACAATACGTGAAGACGAGTAATTATCATAAGTAACGATTAAATCAATATCTTGGTATTGTTCTTCGTACTCAAAAGTGAAAATATCAATTAAGTAATCCCGCATTGCGAAAACCATCAGCCCCAGCATTATCATCATGATTAAAGTTAATATCACAACAATGAAGCGACCTTTTTTCTTTGTCGCATTACGGAGTGCAAACTTTAACTTAAACATTAAACTTTTGGTCATGAATAATCTTTCCATCGGTTAATTTAATGTGTCTTGTGCAATACTTCAAATTGTCTTCACTATGAGTTACCAGAATAATGGTAATTTTTTGTTGCTTATTTAAATTATGGAATATTTCCATAATTTCTTGACCATTTTTTTGGTCAAGATTTCCTGTCGGTTCATCCGCAAATATTACCTCGGGTTTGTTTACTAAACAACGAGCAATCGCAATTCTTTGCTGCATTCCTCCGGATAACTCATTAGGAAAATAATCTTTGAATTTTTCCATTTCAACCATGGCTAAGGCTTGATTCACTTGTTCATCGTCATGCTTTTTTGCAATAATTTGCGCTAATTTGATATTCTCAAAAGCCGTTAAATTGGGAATTAAGTTATAAAATTGAAAGACAAAACCAATTTTGTTTTTGCGAATTTCCGCCATATCGTTAAAAGTATAATGGGAAATATCTTTTTCAAATATAAGTAAATCGCCACTTGTTATTTTCTCTAAACCACTTAAACAATAGAGTAAGGTTGTTTTTCCGCTTCCGGAAGGTCCCGTTATTCCACAAAATTCCCCTTGTTCAATTTCCAAACTGATGTTGTCAAGAACCTTGGTTATGATTTTCGAATTTTGATAATTTTTAACTAGATTGTTACATGAAATTATTTTCATTTTTGTCATTCTCTTTGATTAATGGTATCATATTTAAAAACAATATTCAATGGTTATTATTTTTCATAAAAAAAGAGAAATTCAGCAAATATAACAACTGAGTTTCTCAAGATAAATTTAATAATTTTTCTTAACCATTTCAAAGTAAGCTTGTGGGTGATCACAAACCGGACAAATG
>JBFXGS010000084.1:0-5707 GCA_050177775.1 Bacilli bacterium
TATTAGGACATGGTTGTCCGAAATGCAAAGTTGCGGAATCGCAAGTCATAAGAGCTGTGAAAAAACTTAATCGTGAGGATATCACGGTGATCAAAGTTGAAAGCATCGAAGAAATCATGAAATATAATATTTTAAGCACCCCGGCTTTGCTTGTGAATGGCGTCATAAAAATGGCAGGAAGAGTACCGTCGGTTGAGCAAATTATCCGTTTTATTAATGAAATAAAATAACGAAGATTGAAATTTTATGGCAAATTAAGGTATCGATAGATGACCAAACGGTTTAATAACAAAGACAATTCTATAATCGAATTGTCTTTTTTGTTTGACATATTATGAAGTTAATGATACACTATATGCATATTGCATCTAGAGGATTAATGGCTATGAATAATGAAAATAATTGCCTTCAAAATAAAACAAATAAAATGGATCACTTTTTAGAAATATGTTTGTTGATTATTTTATCGATACAATCCGGATATGGATATGATTTGATGACCCAATTAACTGAATTTGGTTTTTCCCCATCAAAACTAAATATTGGGTCACTTTATCGAATTTTAAGAAAAATGGAAGGTCGGAATTTAGTTTTTTCCCAATGGGAATCATCAACCCTTGGTCCCAAAAAACGAATTTACCAGATTACGGAGGTTGGTTGTAACGAGCTAGCGGATTGGATGCGAATTTTGAAAGAACGACAAATAAAAATTACTTTTGTAATTGATAAATATCAGGGAATTAAAGGGGATAAAAAAAGATGATTGCTGTTATTCTAGTATTACTTTTAGGGTTGGGTGCCCTTTACTTTGGAAATACGATTAGAAAAAAGGCTACAATACTTTATTTTATTATATTGTTATTAAGTGCTATTGCTTTTTACTTTCGGGAAATATCATTGTTCCTATTTATTAATCAAGGCTTTTTAGGCTTTAGCTTTTTCTATTTAGTCATGTTAGCTGGTGCTCTTAAAAATCAAACAAATTTAAGAAAAAAGTTAATTGGTGTTCGAAAAGAATATTCGATTTTGGGCTTTTTATCAATTTTACCACATGCAATAGGAAAATTACTTTTAGGTTTAACTGGAGAATTAACTATCGCTTGGTTTGGAATTGCGACTTTTATTATCATGATTCCTTTATTTATCACATCGTTTTCTTTTATAAGAAGAAAAATGTCTCCAAAGTCGTGGAGTAGTTTACAAAAATTAGCTTATGTAATTTACTTACTCATCATGGTTCACTTAATCGTAAATTATACAAAAATTATTGGCTTAATCATCTATATATTATTATTCACAATTTACATCACATTTAAATTAGTTTATGAAATAAGAAAATACCGAGTAAAAATGTCAAAAAAAGCAAAGGCATAATAAGTTTTTGACTTTAAAACATTTGTATGGTGTGTTTTGGCTGGCTTTATTAACCCATTCATGAAAGATAAGCAATAAACAATCAAAAATCTTTTCTTTTAACACCTAAAACGGTATAATTAAAAAAGTTGAGAGGTTTTTATGTTTAATAAGAAGTTTTATTGGTTGTTTTTTCTTTTGGGTTTGTTTTTTATTTTTGGTTGTACAAATCCTACCGATGAAGCACCAACTTACAAAATCACCTTTGTTGTGGAAAATGTCGATAGTTTAGGTTTGACGCAAGAAGAATTGCAAACCTTAAACGCTAAACTAGCCGACATTGCCATGGAAGAAGGGCAAGTGTTGACGCTGGAAATGGTTGAAAATGAAATCTTTGATGAATACAAAACCTTATTTGGCGGCTGGTATTTAGATAATGCTTATCAGGTGCCCTTTACCGAAGCAACAATTAATAAGAATCTGACTTTATATAGTTACATTCTTGAAGAAGAACTAACGCAAGAAGAAAGGGAACTAAATGCCATCGGGTTACCAGAGATCATTGAAGGCTTATATGAATTGCCAAAAAAAGGAGAAGTTTTTAATTATCTTTGGGAAAGTAATATTCCTGGTTTAATTAATGAAGAAGGGGTTGTGGAAAACAAAACGGCTTCGGATTTAGAAGTAACGTTTATTGCGAAAATTGTCACTTCCCAAACGTTTGAAAAGCAATTCAACGTTCAAGTAAAAGGCTATCCTTTTGCGGAAGTTTTTGCGGCCATTGAAAGTTATGTCACTGTTCCAAGTTTTGTGGAACACAATTTTGCGATGCCAACCGTCTTTTCTGATGGCGTGGTTGGATCGTGGCATTCTAGTCGACCGGAAGTCATTGATGCGGAAGGTCGTGTTTTTCTTACCAAAAAGCAAGAGCATGTTACTTTAACTTTAACATTATCTAAATATGATGAAATTAAAGAAATTATTTTTGAAGTAGTCACCAATAACTTGCCTTATGATGTGAATGATTACGAATACTTTTTATCATCGATTGTGAAACTTGGAATAAATCCCTTGCAAACTTTAATGACCAAAGAAGAAATTAACGCTTTTAACGAAACGGTTTATGCAACCAGTCTTGCGAAAGTAGTCAAACTAGAAAACATTGCGCAAACCCTAACCAAGCAAAACGTTGTTGATTTAATCAATCAATATTATAATATCAACAATTTTTCCGTTTATTCACCTAATCATATCTTAGCAACTTCGGAAGAAAAACAAGCGATTTTAGATAATCGTCATCTTAACAACATCCCCGATGTCGTTAATATTGCCTATGCTGTTTCCACAACCCATGTTGACTTAAGAAGTTATCCGACTCGTTTTTATTCATCGAATGAATATGTCGATCAATTCCAGGAAACCGGCTTTTCCGTCGGAATTCCGATGGTGGTTTATCATACCAGTTTCGATAATGAGTGGTTGTTTGTCCAAATGTATCATTATTTAGGATGGGTAAAAGCCAGTAACGTTGCCAAATGTTCACGAAGTGAATTCTTGACTTACTTAAATCCTCCTTCCTTTATTGTCGCCATTGATAGCGATGTGATGATTAATGATGAATATGTGAGAATGGGGTACCGTTTGCCTTACCGTGCTAAAACCGCCGAAGCTTATAATGTGATGTTTCCGACTCGCAATCAAAGCGGCAATTTAGTGATTGAAGAGGTTGAAGTTGACATAAATGACAAAATAAGTGATGGTTATTTGGCCTTTACTTACGATGCGTTACTGGCAACCGCTTTTAAAATGCTTAATGTTCCATATAGCTGGGGAGATAAATTAGTTCAAGGATATGATTGTTCATCCACCCAAGCTGCCATTTACAACTGCTTTGGTTTTATTTTAGGAAGAAATACTTCTAATCAAAGAAGAACCAATGTTTATGGCAAAACGCTATCGACGCTTTTAACCAATGATTTGATCCAAACCTATCCGGTTGGAACTTTGTTTTACACCAGTGGTCATGTCTTAATGTATATCGGCGTTGATGAAGAAGGCCAAGGTTGGTTTTTACACAACACCACTTCCACGAATCACTGTGTTGTTCAAGAATTCCAATATTACACTACCGATAATATCAAATACTATTTACAATTCCTTGATTAAATTTATAAAAGAACGCTATTTCGTTTGCCACCATTGAAAACGCTTTAAAGATGTGGTAAAATACTGATAGTTTTCACAAAAAGGAGTTGAAGAAATGGAAATCTTTGTTTTTAGTACAATCGGCATTGCTGTTGTTGCCTTTGTTTTTGCTTTTTGGTTGTATCTATGGGTAACCAAACAACCTTCAAGTAACAAGAAAATTGCGGGCATTGGTGAATTAATCAGAAGAGGAGCCAATACTTTTTTAAGAAAAGAGTACATTGTCCTAGCGAAGTTTGCGGGCATTGTTGCCATCTTAATTTTTGTGTTTTTGCCTGAACCTATTTGGAAAGGTAATTTCCTAGCCAATTTGACGATGTTTATCGCTTATCTCTTCGGAACAGGATTAAGTGCTTTGGCCGGTAAAATCGGCATCCAAGTTGCGACTATTGCGAACGTGAAAACTGCTGAAGCCGCTCAACATGGAATTAAGCCAAGTTTCCTAAGTGGATTTAGAGGCGGAGCCGTTATGGGCATGGCCGTGGTTGGTGCTTCATTACTAGGTGTTGCTTTAGTGTTCTTAATTACCAAAAACGGAACGGCTTTATTAGGATTCAGCTTTGGTGCCTCCAGTTTAGCTTTGTTTGCGAAAGCCGGCGGTGGGATTTTCACAAAAACAGCGGACATTAGTGCCGATTTAGTGGGAAAAGTGGAATTAGGCATTCCGGAAGACGATCCACGCAATCCGGCAGTTATTGCTGATAATGTTGGCGATAATGTCGGTGATGTGGCCGGAATGGGAGCCGACTTATTTGACTCCAATGTGGCTTCTTTAGCAGCCGCTTTAGTTATGGCCGTCGCATTAGGCGGAGCCGATGGCAAAAACGTCATGATGGTCTTTTGCTTTGCGGCCCTAGGTTTATTAGCATCTTTAATTGGTGTTGGTTTTGCTAAAATGGGTAAAAAAGGCAATCCAACTCATGCTTTGAATATGAGTACTTATTTAACAACCGCGATCTTCAGCGTTTTGACTTGTTTAGCAACTTGGTTGTTTAAATTTGAATGGCGCATGTGGGGAGCTTCCGTTGTTGGCTTGTTTGTCGGGGTTATTATTGGTATTACCACCGATTACTTTACTAATGATGAGAAAAAACCGGTTCGCAATGTGGCAAGAGCGAGCAACTCGGGCCCTGCTTTCACCATCATCAACGGTGTCAGCTATGGTTTCTTAAGCGTTTTACCGGCAATGATTGGTATTGCCACTTCGGCTTTAATCGCCTATAAATTATGTGCTCCATTAGGACCAAATTATGGAATGTTTGGTATTTCGATGGCGGCCGTTGGCATGTTGTCAATTGTGGGGATGATTATCAGTAATGATGCTTATGGTCCCATTGTCGATAATGCGCGTGGACTTGTGGAAATGGGTGATTTAGGCGAAACCGCTTTAGAGATTACCGATAGTTTGGACTCCGCTGGTAACACTGTTAAAGCGGTAACCAAAGGTTTCTCGATTGGCGCCGCTGGTTTAACGGTTATTGCTTTACTGGGAGCTTTCATGAGTGAGGTAAATGTAAAAGCGGCTGAAATCGGCCATGCTTTAATTACCGGCTTTGATATTATGGATCCCGTTGTTTTCTTTGGATTATTAGTGGGCGCTGCTGTTCCAGCCGTCTTCAGTGCGTTATTAATGCTTGGCGTTAACCGCAATGCGGAAAGAATGGTTGGCGAAATTCATCGTCAATTTAAAGAAATCCCCGGACTACTTGAAGGAAAAGAAGGGGTCGAACCGGAATACGATAAGTGTATTGCGATTGCGACCACCGGAGCCCTAAGAGAATTAATCCCAGCTGGTTTATTTGCCATCGTCATTACCATTATGGTGGGATTTGTTGGTGGTGTCCAAGCCGTCGGTGGATTCTTGGTTGGTAATATCGTCAGTGGCTTGCTGCTTGCTTTGTTTATGAGCAATAGTGGTGGTTTATGGGATAATGGTAAAAAATATGTGGAAGCCGGAAACTTTGGAGGCAAAGGCAGCCCGGCTCACAAAGCCGCCGTGGTTGGTGATACCGTTGGTGATCCGTTTAAAGATACCGCGGGACCAAGCATTAATACCCAAATTACGGTTGTCAGCTTGTTAGCCAGCTTATTAAGCACGATTTTCTTAACATTTTCAATTTTTTAAGCCTTAAATAACTAAAATAAAAGT
>JBFXGS010000085.1:0-5409 GCA_050177775.1 Bacilli bacterium
AGTATCACTTATTTCCAAATTTAAAATTTTGGACAGAAAATAAGTATCACGTTCAACCGTTTGCTCGACAACACGATCAATATCATTTTTGACAATATCAAGAAAATCTTGATTCTGACCAATCAAGCGATATATTTTAGTTAGGGTTACAATGACATCATTGGGTATAATAAAGCGGTTAATATTTAAAATTGAACTCATTTGTTTTCCTTCTTTCAAAGATAAACCTTCCTATAATCGCTCGATGAATAATTATTCAGCTTTTAAAAGATAATCGCTTCACAGGAGGGTTTAATAACGTTTTTTTCACTCAAAATCATTATTATTGCGGACAATTACCAACTTTTCAGGTTTTCCGATGTCCGTGTTAGTTATTTTTTTGCCAGTTTGCGCTGTGGCGTTTTTGACTTGATTGAAGTCAATCGAAACATGGCCCTTTAAACCAAACAAATAACAATCCAAATTTAAATTAGCATTTTTACGATGAATGATTTGCGATGAAAGAGCAAAATTAGGTGACGATTTAGTAATGGTTAAATACGGTTTTCCAACATTGTTTTTTCGCCCTTTAATGATTTCTTCGGGGCGAAGGCGCTTGATCGTTGCTTTCAATGTTAAAATAACAATAATATCTTTGGGAGAAATAAAGTGCCCACCCACCACTTCATCATAAAGGCGACTTTTTAGTTCAATAGCTTTCACTCCGTATGATGGAGGAGCCATAACACTTATTTCACTGGCATCATAGCGATTTATAAAGCCTTCTTTCGTTACAACTACCACTTCGGTGCGTTCATCAGAAGAAATATCGACACTAATTAATTCGTCGTCTTCTCTTATTTTAGTCGCTTTTAAAGCCTTTGAATAACGATTGGCATACAATTCTTTGATTAAGGTTCGCTTAATTAAACCATTTTTGGTGGTAAATAATAAATATCGCTCTTTTTCAAAATCATCAATTGGAACCGTGAAAATGATTTTTTCATTGGCTTCAATGGAAGCTAAAGTACTAACATTATAACCTAAGTCTTTATGCTTTACTTCAGGAATTTTTGAAATTGGTAAAAAAACATAATTTCCTAAATTCGTAAATAATAATAAAGTATCGGTAGTAGTTACATTATAAGTGGCAATCACAACATCTTCGTCTTTTAGTTTCGTATCTTCATTGTTGGCAAAGGCTTTAGGGGTCATCCGTTTGATATAACCATCATTGGTATATACGATGACCGCATCTTCTTTGGCAATCAATTCTTTTACTTCAACTTTAAGTTCTTCAATTTCATGTTCAATCACGGATTTTCTTGGGGTGAATATCGATTGCTTTGTCAAGCGCAATTCACCTTTTATGGTGTTTAATAAAGTAGTTTCATTTGAAAGGATTTCATTTAATTTGATGACTAAAGCTTTCAAATTTTCTTCTTCTTCACGCAGTAAAACAATATCGGTATTTGTTAAGCGATACAATTGAAGCATAACAATGGCTTCAGCTTGCTCTTCACTAAAGTTATAATTACTAATGAGATTGTCTTTAGCGTCTTTTTTATTGGCGGAATTGCGAATCGTTTGAATTACCGAATCAATTATGGAAGTCATCGCAATTAAGCCACTGACAATATGTAAACGCCTTTTGGCTTGATTTAATTCAAAATTACTTCGGTTTGTAATGACTTCTCGCTGGTGATCCACATAAGCTTCTAATAAATCTTTTAAACTCATGAGCATGGGTCGTTTTTCAGCAATGGCGACCATATTAAAATTATAATTAACGGATAATTCCGTTGATTTCATGAAAAAGTTTCTAATAAAATCAGGATTGGCATCTTTTCGAAGGTCAACAACAATCCGTAAACCCAGGCGGTCGGATTCATCTCGAATATCAAGGATACCATCAACATTTTTTTGGACATAAACTTCACTCATCTTTTTGACAAGCATCGCTTTGTTGACCTCATATGGTATTTCGGTGATAACTAGTTGATTGATGGCATCTGTTTCCACAATTTCGGTTTTTGAATTGATAATGATTTTTCCTCGGCCCGTTTCATAGGCACTGCGGATGCCTTCAATCCCTTGGACAATCCCTCCAGTCGGAAAATCGGGGCCTTGAACGATTTTCATTAAATCATTGATATTGGCGTCCGGATGATCAATTAGGTAAATGACAGCATCAATTGCTTCATCAATATTATGAGGTGGTATTTCTGTGGCATAACCAGCGGAAATACCCGACGACCCGTTTACTAATAAATTAGGGAATTTTGCCGGAAGAACGGTTGGTTCATATTCTTCATCATCAAAATTAGGAACAAAACCGACGGTTTTTTTATTGATATCTTGAAGCAAAAATTCAGCATATTTTGATAAACGGGCTTCCGTATAACGCATTGCGGCGGCTGGATCGCCGTCCATGCTGCCGTTATTTCCATGCATATCAATTAAAGGTAATAGCATTTTGAAGTTTTGTGATAAGCGGACCATGGCTTCATAGACGGATGAATCACCATGGGGGTGATATTTACCGATGACATCACCGACAATCCGAGCGGATTTTTTGTAGGGTTTGTTGGCAAACATCCCCAGTTTGAACATAGCAAATAAGATTCGACGTTGTACGGGTTTTAGACCATCTCTGGCATCGGGGAGCGCACGATCCTGAATAATATACTTTGAATAGCGAGCAAAACGCTCACCAACAATTTCTTCAAGTGTTTCATCGATAATCTTTTCACTAACAAAATTCTCGATAAGGGCACTTAAATTTTTCTTTTTAGAATTTTTATTATTCATCGCTTTCAACCTCTTCTAAAGTGAAATTATCTTCATATTCGAAAGACACGTTGTTTTCAATCCATTCACGGCGTGGCTCAACATCATCACCCATTAAAGTAGCAATCCGATCATCAGCATCAGTAAAGTCTTCAATCGTGACCTTGATTAGCGTTCTCGTCAAAGGATTCATGGTCGTATCCCATAACTGTTCGGCATTCATTTCTCCTAATCCTTTAAAGCGTTGAATCATAATATTCTTTAGGTTTGATGCTTTTTCTTTCAGTTCTTCATCAGTCCAGGCATAATCAATGTTGTTTTTATTGGTTATTTTATATAGAGGAGGTAGGGCAATATAAATTTGTCCTTTTTCGATTAATTCTCTCATGTATCTAAAAAAGAAAGTTAACAAGAGAATTTGAATATGGGCACCATCGGTATCCGCATCGGTCATGATGATGATTTTATTGTAATTGGATTTATTGGCATTAAAGTCAATTCCAAAACCGGCGCCAATCGAATAAATGATGGACATAATTTCTTCATTCTTTAGTAATTCATCGGTTTTGGTTTTTTCCGAGTTGATTACTTTTCCTCTTAAAGGTAAAATGGCTTGAAAACGGCGATCTCGTCCTTGCTTGGCACTGCCACCAGCGGAATCGCCTTCCACAATAAATAATTCATTAGTGGATGGATTTTTTTCTTGAACCGGGGCCAATTTTCCAGCTAAATTGGCGGTCTTGGTCACTTTTTGCTTAATCATCCGCACCTCATCGCGAGCTTTTCTGGCGGCTTCACGAGCTCGAAAGGCTCGCATGGCGTTTTGGATAAGCAAGTTGGCAATTTCACCCTTTTCGTTCAAATAAAACTTCAGTTTTTCGTTAACGATATTTTCAACCGCCGTTTTGGCATCAGCTGTACCTAATTTATTTTTAGTTTGCCCTTCAAATTGAAGGATATCTTCGCCGATGCGGATTGATAAAACCGCGGTTAACCCTTCACGAATATCGGCTCCATCTAAATTGGGATCTTTGTCTTTTAAAATCCCTTTCATGCGGGCGTAATCATTAAAGGCCTTGGTAAGAGCGGACCGAAAACCAGTTTCATGGGTTCCGCCATCTCTTGTTCTGATGTTATTGACAAAGGAGAAAATATTTTCTGAATAGGTTTTGGTACAATATTGCATGGCCACTTCCACTTGAATATCCATGGATGTGCCCTCAAGATAAACGGGTTCATGAATTGTTTCTTTGTCTTGGTTGATGTTTTTTACAAAAGCCGCAATTCCTTCATGATAGAGGAAAGTATCCGATGCTCCCGTTCGTTCATCATATAGTTCAATTTTTAAGCCTTTAATTAAATAAGCCGACTCCTTAAAGCGCTGAACACATTGTTTATAATCAATAATTGTCGTTGAAAAAATGGTCGGATCCGGTTTAAAATGAACCGTCGTTCCCGTTTTTTTACTTTCACCAATGATTTTAGATTTATTTATTTTGGCTCCACCGTTTTCATAACGTTGAAAAAAGATTTTTCCGTCACGGGCAATAGTCACTTCCACCCATTCGCTTAAAGCGTTGACGACACTTGAACCAACCCCATGTAAGCCCCCCGAAACTTTATATGCTCCGTTCGAGTCAAACTTTCCTCCCGAATGTAAAGTACAAAAAACAACCTGAGGAGTAGGGACACCGGTTTTATGGATTCCGATTGGAATACCGCGGCCATTATCTATCACTTCGACGGAATTACCTTTATGAATAATGATTTTAATATAATTTGCCGAACCTGTTAAAACTTCATCGATGGAGTTATCGACGATTTCCCAAATTAAATGATGGAGGCCACGCGAATCGGTGCTACCGACATACATTCCCGGACGTTTTCTAACAGCCTCCAAACCCTGCATTACTTGAATTTTCGACTCATCATAAATATTGTCTAAAACTTTGGCCATTTTTGATTTTCCTTTCGTATATATTATTTATTATAGCATACATTTAATAAAAAGTAAATGTTTATTTATTTGGTTTAAATATATTCAATTGCACTATATGAATATGTTTAAAATTAATAATAAAGCATTTTTTGAAAAAATATGAGCATATTTTTTGTGTGACAAATTTATTAATTCTGTCTAAAAATACTTTGCAAAGATTCAAAAAAGGTGTATAATATTAACAATCATTATCAAATTATATGAGGTAAAAATGATAGACATCATAAAATTTAGTCTTCTGCTAGTTTCATTTCTTCTTGGCTCCATCCCCTTTGGTTATTTGATTGGCAAACTGCGGGGAATTGATATTCGTGAATATGGAAGCAAAAACATTGGAGCGACCAACATTGGACGGGTTCTTGGCTTTAAATATGCATTCCTTGCTTTTTTACTGGATCTTCTTAAGGGAACATTGCTCGTTTTTCTTTTCCGCTTTGCGATAATAACCAGCGAATATATGTTTTTATCACCCATGGTTTATGGCCTTTTGGCCGTCCTCGGCCATAGTTTTTCACCTTTTATGAATTTCAAAGGTGGAAAAGCCGTAGCCACAGCAGCGGGGGCTTTACTTGGGTTTAGCCCGTTGATCTTTGCTTTTGGGTTTGTGATATTTGTCTTTTTAGTAATTATGACAAAGATCG
>JBFXGS010000086.1:0-5394 GCA_050177775.1 Bacilli bacterium
GTTAACCATGGCGATTTTCATATTGGTAATATGATTATCAATAATGGTCACATTGGCATCATTGATTTTGATAAGAATGAGATTGCCGACCCTTATGATGATTTTAAACCATTTTGTTGGAATGTTTTTGCAAGTCCCTATTTTGAAACCGGTTTAATTAACGGTTATTTTAATAAACAAATTCCTGAGAATTTTTTTCCGATTTTAGCCGTTTATGCGGCCGAAAGTTTAATTAGCCACTTGCCTTGGGCAATTCGTTTTGGTGAAGAAGAAATGAAAGTGGCTTATCAAGTCATGGATGCCGTTTTTGAGTGGTATGATGGCTTTAACCGCCTTGTTCCGACTTGGTATAAAGGCATTCTTTTTTAGTCGTTTATTTATAAGACAGCCTGACTTGACAAACAAAATTAAATTCTTTATAATAAAACCATCATATTGATAAACATCAATATATAAGGAGGAAATATGATCAATGTTCTTTTTGTTTGTGTCCACAATTCCGCTCGCAGTCAAATGGCCGAAGCGTTTATGAACTATTACGGTAAAAATAAGTTTTTCGCAAAAAGTGCGGGGTTGGAACCGGGTCAATTAAACCCCTATGTTGTCAGGTCCATGCAAGCGATTGGCATTGATATTAGCAAAAACGCCACTAAATCAACGGCTGATATGCTCAAGGAAGGTCATCATTTTGATTATGTCTTCACAGTTTGTGATGGCGCGAACAAGGAAAGATGTCCTTTTTTTCCGGGCATGAAAAAAAGAATTCATTGGGATTTATCCGATCCGTCTTCATTCAAAGGAACGGATGATGAAATCATGAAGCAAGTGTCAAAAATTCGGGATGAAATTAAAAATCTTGTTTGTGATTTTATTTCCAACTACCAAGATTGACAAGAAGCTCTTTGTTTAGAAATAAAGTCGCCATAGTTGTAATTTCTTTGTTTTTTCAAACTTTAATGTTGCGTTTTTCTCCAAAATAAACTTCTTGCACAAAAACCAAGATTTCGCTATAATGAAATTAAAGAAGGTGTGGGTGAGGATATGAAGTTAGAAACACAAAAACATGGAAAGCTACGTGATCGTTTGCGAACGATGGCTTGGCTAGTCATTGTTCTTCAAATCGTGGCTATTTTTTGGCTGCTAACGGATTTGGGAGTGGATAAATTCACAGCTATCATTTATGCTTGCTTATTAGTTGTTTTTTCTGTAATCCAGTTAGTTCTTGTCATAAAAAGTTCAGATTATTAAAAACCGGTTTGAACCGGTTTTTTTGTGACGTTTTTGGGGAAATTGTCAACATGTTGTTGATTAAATCACAAAAAAATGAGGTAAAATAAGATTGTAAAGAGGTGATGGTTGTGAAATGTATCGTTACCGGGGCCACCGGTCATATTGGAAATGTTTTAATTCGCGATTTATATAATCATGGTTATCAAATTAAAGCGCTCGTGATGCCCAAAGATGACTTTCAAATGATAGAACCTTATTGTGAAGTATTAATCGGCAATATTTTAGATTATGATTTTCTTAAAGAAAACATCAAAAATGTCGAGGTGGTTTTTCACTTAGCAGGGATTGTGGAAATTGGGTCGGGGAAGAAGAAACTTATCCATCAAGTTAATGTGGAAGGAACGAAAAACATTGTGAGGGCTTGTTTAGAGAATCAGATCCCAAGGTTAGTCTACACTTCCAGTGTGCATGCTTTACCGGAGTTACCAAAACCAATGATTCAAAAAGAAACCAATGTTTTTGATCCGAAGCTAGTGAAAGGATTATACGCCAAATCCAAGGCCGAAGCCACTTCCTATGTCTTATCCCAAAAAGATTCGGCCCTTGACATTATCATTGTTCATCCTTCCGGAGTGATTGGGCCCTATGATTATAAATTATCCAATGTCAGTAAAATCTTTATTGATTTATTGTGTGGTCGCTTAAGAGCATATTTGCGGGGTGGGTACAATTTTGTGGATGTTCGCGATGTCGCATCCGGCGTGCGTTTAGCCGCCGAAAAAGGCAAGCGCGGTGAATGCTATATTTTATCCGGTCACGAAATCACCGTAAAAGAATTGCTTGATGAAATTTCTAGACTGGGGAATGTGAAACCCGTTAAAACCAAACTGGCGTATTGGTTTATTTTAGCGATGAGTTATTTTGCGGAGCTTTATTACATTATTATTCGCCAAAAGCCCCTTTTTACCCATTATTCGATTATCGTGCTCGATTCTAATTATCACTTTTCCAAAGAAAAGGCCGAAAAAGAACTTGGGTATCATACGCGGGATTTAAAAGAATCCATTAAGGATACTTTTGATTTTGCGGTCTTAAATTATTTAGAGAAGCATCATAATCGTTATCGGGTAAAAAACACCAAAAAAGTTTGATGGATGAAGGACTTGGCTTTTTAAAGAAATCATGATAAAATAAATCACAAATGAGGCCATTATGATTCCTAAAAAATATTCCAAACAAAGCAATTTATCCTATACGCTGGGGGCTACTTTAACCATTGAACTTTTGGAAAACAAGCCGCATGTGGTTAAACATGTCTATGTTCACAGTGAAACAACTAGGAATGATACCTTTTTATTGATTGAACGTTTATGTGCCATTAACCATATCAGTTTAAGCCAAAACAATAAAGCTTTTAATATTCTATCGGAAAAGGAAAATGTCTTTTATATCGGCGAATTTGAAAAATATCAATCACCGCTTAAGGAAAATACTAACCACTTAGTGCTGGTTAATCCGGCTAACATGGGTAATCTAGGAACGATTATTCGCACCATGGTGGGCTTTAATCTAAATCAATTGGTTATTATTACTCCGGCGGTGGATTTATTTGACCCTAAAGTGATTCGAGCATCGATGGGTTCTTTTTTCCATTTGCACTTTTCCTTGTTTCCAAGTTTTGATGATTACCAAAAAGCCTATAAAAATCATCCTTATTGTTTTATGCTTAATGGCAAACATCACTTAGGTGAAATTAGTTTTCAATCTCCTTATGCGATGGTTTTTGGGAACGAAGCAACGGGTTTAGATGCTTCCTTCTTAGCAACTTTTGATAGTGTTCGCATTAACCACAGCGATACCATTGACAGTTTAAATTTACCGATGGCAGTGGGGATTGCTTTATATGAACAAACCAAGAGCCATTTCCAAAAATGAAATGGTTCTTTTATACCGAGCTTTTTTGATTATTTACCTTGCTATTTGTCTTGAAATCTTGTATAATAAACAAGTGTCAAATGGCAAATAATGGTCTCATGGTGTAGTGGTTAACATGCCAGTCTGTCACACTGGAGATCGCGGGTTCAAGTCCCGTTGAGACCGCCAGATATGCGCCCATAGCTCAGCTGGATAGAGTACCTGACTACGAATCAGGTGGTCGGAGGTTCGAATCCTCTTGGGCGTACCATGAAAATTTAGGTTAGCAAAGATGCTAACTTTTTTCATTTTTGTTTGGGTTTTAGCGGTAACTATGATAAAATAGATTAGAATAAAAATGAAGGATGTATTTATGAAAAAATTATGGTTGGTAGCGCTCATTTTCGGTTTTAGTTTTTTTTGTGGTTGTGATAACGAACCACAAAAAACCGAAATCGATTTATTAATTGAAGCGTTACCCGAAGCATCAGCTTTAACAATCAATCATCAGGCAAATTTAGTATCGATTCGTCATTTACTTGATAGTTTAAGTAATGATGATGTCGATAACATCTTAGAAGTTAATTTGCAAAAGTTTTTAGAACTGGAAACGAAATTGGCTTCGTTATTTTTAGAAGAAGAAAATAAATCGCTGGCGCTTAATATTTCGGCTTTAATCGCTTCATTACCTACTTCAGATAAATTAACCATCCAGGATGAAAAAACGATTAGCGCGGTCGATAGCAACCTTGCTTTAATGAATAGCGACTATCTCTCTTTAGTTGATGAAGATTTAATGGTGAAATTTGATCAAATTAAAACCGCTTGGGATTCTTTTATCATTAATTACCAAGCCGCCGATGAAGTTAATCAATTGTTGCTTGCTCTTCCGGCTTTAGATGATTTAACATTGGAACATCAAATGCTAATCTTGGAAATCGAAACATTGTATGATAATTTGACTGTTGAACAACAAGCTTTTGTTTCAAGTGGCATTTCGTTATTAGTTTATTATCAAACCAGGCTTTCGGAATTATTGACGGCTAATCTAGAAGAACAAGAAGAATTAGCTTTTAGCGATTTAACCGCCGTCATAATGGTTTTAAATAATCAAGAGATTGTAGAAGATGTGGAATTACCGGTGGTCTTTAAACGAGGCTTAGTGGAATTAAGCATTACTTGGGTTTCCAGCTCTACAACAATCAACAATCAAGGTTTGGTAAAACGGGGATTATTAAACACCGATGTTATTTTAAAAGCCGAAATCAAAGGTGAAGTTATTGAAAAGACTCTGGAAATAAATCTTGTTGTGCGCGGAACGAGGGTGGTGGACATGCCGGCAATTGATCCAAATAAGAAGTTAACATTCGCTTATTTTCGTAATCCGGCTTATGGCACCAATTTAATGGAGCGTGATTACATGAAAATTGATGTCATCAATTATTCCTTCGGAAATATCATCGGTGGCGAGTTAAGCGTTTATAATTTATCCAATTTAAATAACGTTCTCAAAATTCGGGAAAAAGGGGTTCGGGTTGTGATTGTCATTGATGGAGTTTCTTCGGAAACTTCCGATGCTTTTTCGTTAGCTTCCAGTACTTCCGAAAACCGTCTCAAATTAGCTAATTCCATTGCCCATGTTATTGAACAATATCAATTTGACGGAGTGGATTTGGACTGGGAATTTCCAAGTGGCACCACGGAGAAGAATAACTTTTCGTTGCTTGTAAAAGAAATAAGAGCAGCTTTAGATCAATCTTCTCGGGATTTAATTTTAAGTGCGGCGGTTGTTTCCGGTAGTTACAGTACCCACTATGATTTAGGGGAACTCAATAAATATTTAGATTATTTGCATATTATGACTTATGGCATGAGCGGAAGCTATGTTGCCAGACATCAATCGGCTTTAATTAAATCAACTTATGCTTCCTATGCGGTCAATTCTTCGGTTGATATGTATGCAAACGGAGGCATTGCTTTAAATAAAATTGTGTTTGGTATTCCTTTTTATGTGAAAATAGGGGATGTGGCCAATGCGCCAGTTTTTGTTTTAGGTGCACCGCTTACTAATCCGATTTCGGTCAGTAATACGACTTTTATGCGGGATTATTACAACAAAAATGGCATGGTCGAGTATTATGATGAAGAAGCGAAGGTTTTCTATTCATACAGCGGCACTAAATTTGCTTCCTATGATAATCCGACGTCGATTCGTTATAAATGCGAATATGCAATAGAAAAAGGTTTGGC
>JBFXGS010000087.1:0-5265 GCA_050177775.1 Bacilli bacterium
AAGATTTTATAAAGGGAACAACTTGAAAAAATCCCATAAAAAGAGTATAATGATAAAAGTTTTTAAAAATAGGAAAAAGAATGAAAAAAATAATTCTAAGTGTCTTTTTAATAAATTTAATGTTGTTGGTAAGTGGTTGCCAGGAAAAGCAATGGGAAGTTTCTTTCGACAGCAATGGCGGAGAACCATTTTCAACAATAGTTGTTACTAATGGCGAAAGCATTAATCTTCCCATTCCCACCAAAACAGGTTTTACTTTTTTGGGTTGGTTTGATGATGCAAACAATTCCTATAGCGGTGATGTCATCCCCACCAATCATTTATCATTAACAGCCAAATGGGAAATTCTAACTTTTGTCGTTTCTTTTCAATATGATGATGAAACATTAATTAAAGAAGAAATTGTTAGTTATGGTGGTGCTGCCACCGCACCGACTCCGAAAAACATTGCTGGTTTTCAATTTTCGGCTTGGAGTGATTCCTTTAATAATGTTACCGAAAATTTAACCATTGTGGCCTTATATGAACCGTTAAGTTATGAAATAACTTTCTTGGATTTTGATGATACCATTTTAAAGCAAGAAACCGTTTTGTATGGCCAAGACGGAAGTGCTCCTACCGAACCAACAAAAGCCGGCTATCGTTTCATTGGTTGGGATCAAGTTTTCACCAATGTCACAAGAACATTAACGATTCGTGCCCTTTATGAAGAAGAAAATTATGGAATTGATTATGTTTTAGATGGTGAAGTTTATTATGTTCATGGATATAATGGGGACAATCCCGAAGTCGTCATCCCTTCCACATATAATGATTTACCAATTGTCGGTATTTATGAGAAAGCTTTTTTTAATAATTACTTAATTACCAAAGTTACGATTAGCGAGAATATCGTCATCATTGGTCCCGAAGCTTTTTCCGGATGCATTGAATTAACAACGGTTTTTCTTCCCGATTCCTTAAACATTATTGGTGAAGAAGCCTTTAATGCTTGTTCAAGACTTGCAGAAATAACCATTGGAGCAGCAACCATTGGCGAAGCGGCCTTTTCCGGTTGTACGGGGTTAAAGAGCATTACGTTGTTAAACACCGTTGTAAGTATCGGAGGTTGGGGTTTTTGGGGAAATAGCGGACTTAAGACATTATATATTCCTGAAAGTGTTTCAAGTATCGGCTTGCATGCTTTCAGTTGGTGTACAAATCTTTTAACTATTAATACGCCAACAACCAATGTTTCTCGTTTACAAACCTTATTAAACGAAGCCAAAAACATTTATGTAAAATATACGGTAGTGGGCCTAGACTAGAATTTCTCTTGAGGTGAATGACATGAAAGATGCCTATAAGCATTTAAAGTGGTTTTTTAAAATTGAATATAAAAAATACATTTTACTAGCTCTTTTATTGCTAGTTCTTTCTGTTACTCCCGCACTTCCTTCCAAAGTGTTAGGAATGGCCATTGACGATATTGCTTCTGGTACTTTAAGCGTTAATCGTTTAGTTTTCTTGGTTTTATCATTAGCTTTAATTCCGATTGTCAGATATTTTATTGCCATTGTTTATCATTTTCATATTAATCGTTTAGGCCATAAGTTATCCTACCAACTTCGAGAAAAATATATTGACCATTTGTTTGATCTTGATGCTGCCTCATATGAAAAATATACAAAAGGGGATTTGATTTCCCGAGCAACCAACGATTTACAAAATTTAACGGTATTAGCAACATCATTCTTGCAAACCGTTGTTTTTAACAGTGGAATGGTGATTACCGCCATCGTCATTATGCTCGACATTCATCCCATTTTGACGGTTGCCAGTGTCATATTAATGCCGTTTGCCATTTTCTGGTTAAATAAAAAACGCCAGAAAAAAAGAGCTTATTATAAAATTCATCATGAAATATATGCCGACATGCAAGAAAAAGTATTGGAGTCAATCGAAGGCGTAAAAGCCGTCAGAGCGTATGGACAAGAAGATGCCGATTTCGCAAAAACAAAGAAGGCGATTGATGAGGATATCAATTCATGGTGGAAGATTTTGAAATTTGAATCGATTTATGGCCCGTTGTTTGAAATGGTTTATGCGGTTTCTTACTTTGTTGCGATTGCTTACGGAAGCTACATGGTCATCAATTCGCAAATATCCACCGGTGAATTAGTAACCTTTTTAGTTTATGTTGGGATGTTATATGGGCCGTTGGTAGCTTTAAGTAATATTTTAAATAATACTAATAACATTATTATATCCGATGAACGATTCTATGAAGTTATGGACTTGCAGCCCGAAGTGAAAGATGAAGTCGAAGCAAAACCGATTTTTTCTTTTAAAACCATTGAATTTAAAGATGTAAGTTTTAAATATCCGTTTGATAATTTTAATGTCATCAAAAACATTTCTTTCACAATCAACAGTGGAGAAACGATTGGGATTGTGGGACCAACGGGAGCCGGCAAATCAACGCTCATTCGCCAATTATTACGAGAATTTAATATTACCAGCGGGCAAATTCTTTTTGATGGCATGGATATTTCCCATTTAAAAATGGAAGATGCTCGAAATTTGGTTGGTTATGTTCCTCAAAATCATGTTTTGTTTCGTCGTTCCGTGGATGATAATATTTTAATCGGCAATCCCAAAGCCAGTCAAACCGAAGTCGATATTGCGGTGTCATTAGCTGATTTTAAGAAAGACTTAAAAGAGTTGCCTTCCGGGATTGATACGATGGTGGCTGAACTGGGCGGATCACTATCGGGTGGTCAAAGACAACGGCTGTCAATCGCCCGAGCGCTTGTGAAAAACCCTGAAATTCTCATTCTTGATGATTCTCTTAGTGCCGTTGATTCGCTGACAGAAAGTAATATTATCAGAAATTTAAAGCAAGCCAGAAACGGAAAAACCAATATTATTATCGCTCATCGTTTTTCGGCGGTGGCAGATGCTGATAAAATAATTGTGCTTCAAGATGGAAAAATAACGGACATCGGGACCCATTTGGAATTGTTGCGTTATGATAATTGGTACAAGATGCAATACTTAAACCAAATAAAAGGTGATCGTTATGAAGAATTTTAAGCGCGTTTTCAAGTACATGAAAGGTCGCTATCACCTTTTGGTTTATTCGGTTATTTTAATTATTATTGTTCAAATTTTGGGATTTTTAACCCCGTTGGTTGTGAAAACAATCCTTGATGATTATATTTTAGGAATCGAATATCCATGGGTTGAAGTAACCAATAGTGATGATAAAACCGTTAATTTTGACGGAAGAATTTTCAAACAAAAACGGTTTTTGGATAGTGATGATATATCATTGGGCGACGTCAGTATCGTTATCAACAAAACCAATTTTTATATTGTCTATGATATTGTGGAAAGCGGCAACCGCACTTTTGAAGACAATCAAATTGTTATTCGTCAACCCAATGGTTCTATTTTCCGATATGATGCGGCCAAATTAGATCATCTTGCCGTCTTTAGGTTTTATCGACCCATTGTAGATAAACTTATTTTTTGGATAATCTTCTTGTTTGTGAAAAGCATCATTGTCATATTTGGAACATACGCCCAACGCATTTCCACGAACCGTGTGGTTAGTTTAATTGCGAGAGATGCCCGAACCGATGCGATGAGTAGTGTTGAGCGCTTGCCAATTAAATATTTTGAAGCTGAACCAGCCGGAAAAATGTCCGCCCGCATTACTCATGATGTCGATGGAATGATTGGACTTTATCGGTTGACCGTCAATGTAATGGCTTATGCCATTCTCAGTTTTATTTTTGCTTATGTCGGAATGTTTATCTTGGATGCCAAATTAGCATTATTAACTTTTATTGCTTATCCATTTATTTATCTTTGGGTTCGCTATTTCTTAAAGCATTTGCACAAAATTGCTGAAAAAGTAAATGAGTTACGAAGTTTAATGACTGCTAAAATAAATGAAATCATTAATGGTATTAATATTTTACAAATTTTTAACTTTAAAAAACCAACGATTAAAGAATTTAACACCATTAATAAAGATTTCACGAACGAACAAATGCAAGAAGTAAAGCTTCATTTAACAACGGGATGGAACTTAATTAATATTATTCGCGGTTTAATCACGACCTTTATTGTTGCATATTTTGGTTGGCAAAAAATGAACATCTCCGGAGTCGTAATAACCGCCGGACTTGTTTATGCTTATAATGAATACTTATTAAAGATTATTGAACCCGTGAACATTATTTTTACTCAAGTCGGTGAATATCAACATTCCATTGTCCGAATTGAACGGATTTGTAAATTAATTGAAGGCGATTTAGAAGATGACACTAAGGGCGAAATCGAACGTTATAACGGGAATATTAAGTTTGATAATGTTTGGTTTGCTTATGTGGAAAATGAATATGTCTTAAAGGGCGTTAGCTTTGAAATTCATCATGGCGAAATGGTCGGGTTGGTTGGTCATACGGGCAGTGGTAAAAGTTCTTTAATGAATTTATTATTGCGATTTTATGATATTACGGATGAAAAATCCGGAAAAATTTATGTTGATGGACTCGATATTTCGCAGTTGCCAAAACGCACATATCGTTATCACATAGGGATTGTTTTACAAGAACCAACGCTTTTCAAAGGGACGATTGCTTCCAACATCCGTTTTGGAAAAGAAGATGTCACCGATGAGCAAATCATCGAGATTCTAAAATCAATGGGTGGAGAAAAGATAATCAACAAATTTGAAGAAGGAATCAATACTCCCATCAGTCGTGCCGGTGTTAACATGAGTAGTGGCGAAAAGCAAATAATCAGTTTAGCCAGAGTCATTGTCCATGATCCATCCATTTTAATCATGGATGAAGCCACTTCCCACATTGACACGGAAACCGAAGAAATGATTAAAAAAGCGTTAAAAGTCGTTTGTGAAAACAGAACCGTCATTATCATTGCTCATCGATTGAGCACAATTTATAATGCTGATCGCATCATTGTCCTTGATCATGGCCTTAAAGTTGAAGAAGGAACGCACCATACTTTACTTGAAGCCAATGGCGTTTATGCCAACATCTACCGAGCGCAAGTTGCTAATTCCGAACATTAATTATTAGTTCTCAAATAAGCTTTATTTGAGAACTTTTATTAATTATGGCGAAAAAAACTAGTAATGAAGAATTGTAAATGATGTGAGACTAAATCTTTCTAAAGAGAAACCCTCAAAGGGGGGTAAGGGGGAATGTGTCCCCCTGATAGTCTATAACTTTTTTCGAAAATTAACTGGCT
>JBFXGS010000088.1:0-5252 GCA_050177775.1 Bacilli bacterium
AATCTCAATGCGACTGCGGAAGCCAATTATGTTATCAAAGAAGAGGGAACCATCAAGTTTTGTAATAAAAGCTGTCATAAAATGCTTGGTTATCAAAATGAAAATGAATTAATTGGCAAAAATTCCCACTTATTGTTTCATCATCACAACTCCTTTAATCAAATAATTCCTGTAGAAGATTGCGAAGTTTATCATATTTTTAAAACCGGAAAAGGTGTTTATTCTGATAAAGAGGTATTTTGGAAAAAGGACCACACCAACATTAATGTTGAATATTTTGCTTACCCCATTTATTTCCAAGACCATATTGAAGAAGCGGTTGTGACCTTTTTTGATATTACAAACCGAAAAAACATTGAAAGACAATTAAAAGAAAGTGTTCGAAGTCATAGTGTTTTATTGGCCAACTTACCAGGAATGGCCTACAAATGCAATTTTGATCGCGAGTGGACCATGCAATTTGTATCGGAAGGATGCTATGAACTAACTGGTCACCGACCCGAAGCATTAATAAATAATCGTGATTTATCATTTAACGATTTAATTGCTCCCGAATATCAAGACCATTTGTGGCAAGTTTGGGTGGCAGCTGTAAAAAACAGAACTTCCATTCGTGAAGAATATATTATCATAACCGCCACCGGCCAAAGAAAATGGGTTCTTGAACAAGGACAACCAATCTATAATGAAACTGGAGTCGTGGAATCATTAGAAGGACTTATTCTTGACATCAGTGAACAAAAAATAAAGCAACTTGAAATTCAATATTTAAGCCAACATGATGTCTTGACTGGGCTCTTTAATCGAGCATTTTTTGATAAAGAAAGAAGCCGTTTGGATTATCCGCAATTTTTACCACTTTCAATCATCATTGGTGATATTAATGGTTTGAAATTAACTAATGATGCCTTTGGGCATGATGAGGGTGATCGATTAATTCAAAAAACAGCCAATATTATCAAATCGGCCGTTCGTGAAGATGACTTTGTGGCCCGAACTGGTGGTGATGAATTTACCATTTTGCTTCCCAACACGGATAGTGAAACCGCCTATTATTACTTAAAGAAAATTCAAGCCCTTTGTGAAAAAGATAAAAGTGATTTACTGAATAAGGGATCCATTATTAGTTTATCCTTAGGGTTTGCGACCAAGGAAAGCATGACGCAAAATATTAATTCCATTCAAAAGATTGCGGAAGACTTTATGTATAAACGAAAACTTTTGGAAAGAAGCAGTTTACACAGTTCCTTTATTTCTTCAATTACCGCGACCATGTTTGAAAAAAGCCAAGAAACGGAAGCTCATGCGGAAAGAATGCGAATTTTATCGGTAAAAGTAGGAAAGAAGTTAGGTCTTCATCAAAAAGATTTAGATGAATTAGCGTTATTAGCAACGCTTCATGATATTGGCAAAGTCAGTATTGATCGTAATATTTTGAACAAACCCGGAAAATTGACCGAAGAAGAATGGAATGAAATAAAAAAACATCCGGAAATTGGATATCGCATCACCAAAGCTTCACCGGAATTAAGTTCAATTGCGGAATATGTTTTATCCCACCATGAACGATGGGATGGTTCGGGTTATCCTCAAGGGCTGAAAGAACAAAACATTCCTTTACTATCGCGAATTATTAGTATTGTGGATGCCTATGATGCTATGACCAATGCTCGCACTTACCGACAGACAAAATCACCACAAGATGCTTTATTAGAAATAAAAGAATATGCTGGTCGCCAATTTGATCCTCACCTGGCGTTTTTATTTATTGAATTAATGGAAGAAGATATGAAAAGGTAGTTATTATTAACTATTAGAGTGTTGACAAAGTCAACGCTCTTTTTATTTAGTTAAAAAGGGGGACAAAAACACAAAATAGTCATTACTTTCGTATCGAATAAGCGTGTTGTTATATTTGTTTGCTGCTGATGTGGGAAGAAAACAAAACCCCACTTTTGAAAATGGGGTTTGTCATCAGTCTGGGTAGTTATTATTAACTATTTTTTTTATTGAGCAAATGAAGGCTTTATGATAAAATAAGAAAAAGGTGAAATTATGAAGAAACTTCTTGAAAAAATAACCAGTATTTGGGTCATTGTCGCCATCTCTGTTTTGGTTGGATTCTTAATTTTTGTGTTGCCACTTGTGAGTAATTTTTTAATTCGTAAACTAAATACTCCCATCATTCCCGATACAATGATTTTCTATTCTCCAACCATTCTAAATAATTTGGCGGAAGTTTATCTTGACGAAGGAATAAAGGCTTTTATTTTGTCTAAATACACTTTTGACATTATTTGGCCTTTAGCGTATTTGTTTTCGTTAACTGTTATAATGGGTCATCTTTATAATATTCTCAAGCAATTTAGTCATGCTTTATGGTTTCCACTAATCGCTTTTGTTTCGGATATTACCGAAAACATTTTATTAGTTGTCTTCTTTAATCAATATCCAACAAGCACGGGCATCCTAGGTTATATTGCCAGTGGATTTACAGCTTTGAAATGGGTTATGATTGCCCTTTGCCTTGTTTTTATTCTCATATTTATCGGAAAAATTCGTAAAAATCGTCTTCAAAAGGAAGTGTTAAACGATGAATGAAGAAAGAATTATCCAAGTTAACAATTTGCACAAAAGCTATAAGGATATTCATGCTGTCAAAGGCATTAATTTTTATGTGAAAAAAGGCGATTTATTTGCCTTCTTAGGTCCCAATGGAGCGGGAAAATCGACCACCATTGATATCCTTACAACCATCCTAAATTATGATGCGGGAACGATTACGATTGATGGTTTTACCATCGGAAAGGATGATTTTGAAATAAAGAAAATTATTGGGGTTGTCTTCCAAGATAAGGTTCTTGATGACTTATTGACAGTAAAAGAAAATTTACTTTTTCGAGGGACTTTATATGGTTTAAAGAATGAAGATGTCGAAAAGCAAGTTAGTCATGCTTTAAAAATGACTAACTTGGAATCCATTCAAAATCGACGCTATAAAACTTTAAGCGGTGGACAAAAGCGTCGTGTCGATATCGCAAGAGCATTAATCAATATTCCCAAAATTTTGTTTTTAGATGAACCAACAACGGGACTTGATCCAATGAGTCGTCAACAAATTTGGCGAACAATTGACAAATTGCGAAAAGAATATGGCATGACGATTTTTTTAACAACTCATTACATGGAAGAAGCCGATAACGCTGATTATGTTGTTGTTATCGTGGAAGGAAATATTGCCGCCATGGGAACGCCAACAGAATTAAAAAATCAATTTTCTCATGACACTTTAATGATAAAACCCAAGAATCTTCCAAGCTTTATTGAACAGCTTGCAAAAGAACCAATCGAGTTTAAAACGATTGCTGATATCGTCGAGGTTTTGCTTTCCAGTAGCATGGATGCCATCCCTTTAATTAAGCAATACGAAGATGAAATAATTAGTTTTTCCATTGTAAATGGATCGATGGACGATGCTTTCTTATCAATAACCGGAAAAGGAATGGAAGAGTATGATTAATATTGCAAAAAGAAACATTCGGCTCTTTTTTAGAGACCGCACTTCCGTCTTTTTTTCTTCCTTAAGTGTTATCATTATCATTGGCTTATATGTGCTTTTTTTAGGAGACATGATGGCTAAATCCATGGGTGAAGTTCCTGAAGCCAGATTTTTGATTGATAGTTGGATTGTCGCCGGCTTAGTAGCTTCATCTAGCGTAACAGTCACCCTTGGTGCTTTAGGTATTATTGTCGATGACTATGCAAAGAATGTGATAAAAGATTTATATTCGGCTCCATTGAAAAAATCAACTTTAATCGGTGGATACTTAAATTAGTTCTTTTTCCATTGGGATTATTATGTCATGCTTTACTTTAGCGCTTGGCGAGATTTACATTCTCATTAATGGCGGTAATTTGTTAAGTCTTTTGGACTTTCTTAAAGTCCTTGGAGCGATTGTCTTATCGACATTTGCTAACTCCGCGATTTTGTTTTTGATTATCTCTTTTATTCACAGCCAAAATGCTTTTGGAACCTTATCGACAATCGTGGGAACAGTAATTGGCTTTTTAATGGGAATTTATGTCCCGATTGGGAATCTACCTAAATATGTCCAACAAATTGTGAAAATCTTTCCGGGTTCTTATTCGGTGTCTTTGTTTCGAAATATCATCATGGAAAAACCGATGGACGTTACTTTTGATCAAGCTCCGAATGAATTAATTTCGGATTTTGTAATCAGTATGGGAATCGACATTCAAGTTGGAGGAATAACCATTACTCCTTTATTAGCAATTATCATCTTACTGGCAACCGGTATTATATTTTATGGAATATCAATTTTGCGCTTACGTACGAAAAAAGCATAAATGACTTTACCCCCGAAAATGGTTGAATTTTCGGGGGCTTTGTGTTAAAATGTAAAAGATTTTTATTTTCTAAATATGAGGTGAAAGAATGGTTTTAGCAATTATTTTGTTTGCTTGCACGTATGTGTTGTTATTGGCTTTACCAAAATATCGTGCCTATGTGGCCCTAATTTCCGCCGCTTTATTCATTGCTTTGGGAATTATTCCGATTGATAAAGTTTTTGGAGTAATTGAGTGGAATGTCATCATGATGATTTTTGGGACAATGGGGGTCGTCGGTTTATTCATTGAATCGAAAATGCCATCGCGTTTGGCGGATTTGATTATTGAAAAGATGCCGAATGTGAAATGGACCATTGTTATTCTGGCTTTGTTTGCCGGAATCATTTCGGCTTTTATTGATAATGTTGCAACCGTCTTAATGATTGCTCCGGTAGCTTTAAACATTGCTAAGAAACTGAAAATATCCCCAGTTTCGATGGTTATTGCCATTGCCGTATCATCCAATCTGCAAGGGGCAGCAACTTTAGTCGGAGATACGACTTCGATATTACTTGGGCAAGCCGCCGGCATGAACTTTCTTGATTTCTTCTTTTTCCAAGGAAAAATCGGAATATTTTGGGTTGTGCAAGCCGGTGCGGTTATTTCAGCCTTTATTTTATTTTGGATCTTTCGTAAAGAAACCGCCAAAATTGAAGAATACGACCGTACTGAAGTCAAAGACTATATTCCAACCGTCTTATTACTGGGTGTGATTGTCTTATTAATTATTGCTTCTTTTTACCCGGCCGTTTCCGTTGCAACCGGTGGTTTAATTAATGGAATAATTTGTATGTCCTTATTTATTGTTGGCATTACAAGAAAAATGCTTGTTCATAAAGATG
>JBFXGS010000089.1:0-5244 GCA_050177775.1 Bacilli bacterium
AGCCAGCAAATGACTGACCTATTAATATTGGAGCAGGTAGCGAGGATCGAACTCGTATCTTCGCCTTGGGAAGGCGACATAATAACCATTATACGATACCTGCGTTCTTTATTTTTTTACGAATGTTATTTTAACACAATTGTCAAGGTTTTTCAATTGTTATTACAAATATTTTTAGGGGAAAAATATTAATTTTTCCCCTAAAAATCATTTATGAATAAAGGAATAAGCAAAAGGAACAATGATGGCTCCTCCAATAATATTACCAATGGTAACAGGCAATAAGTTCATTAAGATTTGTCCGATGGTAATCGAACTACCCAATATTTTCGCAAACGGCAATAAAAACATGTTGGCAACACTATGCTCATAACCACTGATGACAAATAAAACCACAGGTAAAATGGCCCCGGCGATTTTTCCGCCGACAGTTTTTGCGGCAAAAGTTAAATAAACAGCCAAACTAACTAATATGTTACATAATATTCCTCTGGCCAGAGCTTCCAAAAAAGTTAATTCCACTTTACTTGTTGCTATGTCTAAAATATACATCTCAACATTTCCGGTAATTACTTGGGAAGAAAAAAGCAAAGAAACAAGGACCAGCGCTCCCATTAAATTGCCTAAATAAACGACTCCCCAATTTTTAAAAACATCCCGTAAACGATATTTTTTTGCTAACCAACCAAAAGTAATTAGGCAATTTCCCGTAAATAGATCACCACCCGCAAGAATGATGATAACTAATCCGATGGGGAAAACAAACGCCCCCAAAGTTTTTCCTAAATAAGGAAGGCCGTTTACTGATCCTCCTGCTAAAATTAGATACCCATAATACCCGAGACCAATCAAAAATCCAGCCAGCATTGCGGAAACTAATAGTTTTGCAAAAGGTTTGCGAACTTTTCCTTCACTTACTTTTATGGCTTCATCAACTACATCTTTTGGCGCATTCATCATCTTATTTTCTTGGTTCATTTCCATAGATTATTTACCCAACTAATCGCTTGTTTAGCCATTAATTGCCCTTTTTCTTCTATTTCTGAAGCTTGATTTAAATAATTATTGGCTAGGTTCAAATCAGAAAAACCTGCCATATTGGTTCGAACATTTAAAACCGCTCCCACCAAGCCTGCTTCAAGCATCATGGCACCAACCCCAAAATCTGAACCCGCACTTTTCACAATCCATTCAAACATTGGTAAAGCTTGCTCAAGGGCTAAAAAAGCTGTCTTAGCAGTCATCAAAGGGATTTCGGTAGCTTTTATGGTCGCTTGATCAATCGCTTGTTTTCGATAAGCCATTTGTGATTCCGTCTCTTTCGGAAGTCGATAAGCCTCCATTATTTCATTATAGGCAACCGAATCTAAATCTACTAAATCTAAAACTTGCTTTTTTAATAAATCCAATTTGTTTAAACGATTGGAAAAATCGTTTTTTATTGAATCATCAAGTTGAAGATATTTCTTCTTTGTCATGGTCAACTTCCCCACCATTCCAATTAAACTAATTCCCATGGCAACGCCAAAAGCGGAAGCACTTCCTCCTCCGGGGATGGGAGTTGGAGCATCAATTTCATTCAAAAAAGTTGTTACCGGCATTTCAATTAATTTCATGTAGTTCTCCTTATAAATAAATACGGAAATATTCGTTAATTAAATTCTTAAAGATTACTCTTAAAAACTCTTTTGCCATGGATATAAACACTATGAGTGTGGTTAATTCCAAAATGGTAAAGCATGTAAGGAAGATTAGGAATTTTCAAAAAGACAAAATCAGCATCTTTTCCAACTTCAAGTGATCCCTTACTTTGCTCCAAACCCAAACTGACAGCCGCATTGATTGTTACGGCCGTGATAATTTCTTCAGGAGTAAGCTTTCCTTTTAAGAAGGCCATTTGCATTGCCAATTGTAAATTTTCGGAAGGACTTGTTCCCGGATTGTAGTCCGTAGCAATCGCAATTCCACAATTTTTATCAATCATCAACCGCGCCTTTGCCATAGGTTTATTTAAGTAAAAAGAAGTTAAAGGCAAAATAGTGGCAACCGTTTGACTCTTGGATAATGTATCCATATCTTTTTCGTTCGTAGCTAACAAATGATCAACGGAGTGACAATTAAGTGAAACTGCTAAATCAGTTCCACCGATGGAGACCATTTCATCAGCATGCATTTTTAAAAAATAACCTTGTTTTTGGGCTTCTTCTAAAATTGTTTTTGTTTCCTGCAAAGAAAAAACGCCTTCTTCACAAAAAACATCACAAAAAGTTGCCAAATTTTCATCTTTTATTAATTTCATCCAGCTGATTAGCTCTTTAATATATTCATCGTGGCGATGAATATATTCTTTAGGCAAAGCATGGGCTCCCATGAAAGTATTGATGATTGTTTGTTGATGAAGATTATTCAAACTTTGGCCAACTTTTAATTGTTTTATTTCCGTGTCTAAATTTAACCCATAACCACTTTTTGTTTCAACTGTAGTTACGCCGTAAGCCAGCATTAAATCTAAACTAGCTTTAGCTTTATCGAATAATTGTTCAAAACGGGCTTCTTGGGTTTGATGAACAGTCTGATGAATTCCCCCTCCGCTTTTAAGGATATCTAAATAACTTTCACCATTTAATTGACGAACTAAATCGTTTTCCCGAGAACCAAAATGAACTAAATGGGTATGCGAATCAATTAAACCCGGTATGACTACAAAGCCTTCGCCATTAATCATATCTCCTTGATATGAAGAAAACTGTGAACCTTGCCCAACAGCGATTATTTTGCCATCTTCAACAACTAAAAAACCGTTTTTTATAATTTCAACTTCGCGCATTTGGGCGCCTTTTCGCAATTCATTCAATCCAGCAACAGTTACTAATTGACTGATATTATGAATAATCAAACGGTTCATATTTGATCCTTTTTCTTGTTAATAAGGTTTGTTAGGAAAGAATCATCCGTTAAATAAGGGATGGTTAAATGATCCTTAGAATTTTGATTATGGGAAATCGCCGTTTCTAAGGCGTGAGGATTTCTTGCCCAAGATCTTCTAGCCACTCCCGCCATTACATCCCAAGAAATGGCTTGCTCAATGATTGCATCAACTTCCGTTGAACCATCTAAAACCAGTCCAAAACCTCCATTTATGGATTTTCCGATACCGACGCCACCCCCATTGTGGAGGGCAACCATCGTCATTCCTCGAGCCGCATTTCCCGCAAAAACTTGGGTGGCCATATCAGCCATGATATTTGAACCATCCTTAATATTGGCCGTTTCTCGATATGGTGAATCCGTACCTCCCGCATCATGATGGTCACGACCAATCATAATCGGACCAACGAGACCTTGGCGAACTAAAGCGTTAAAGGCTTTCGCAATCGCAACTCGGCCGTTGGCATCTTGGTATAAAATCCGAGCTTTCGTTCCAACCACCAAATGATTGTTTTTAGCTTCTTTTACCCAATTATAATTATCTAAGTCCTGAAAACGTCGATTCTTATCAATACAACTTAAAGCCGTTTGATCCGTCAAATCTAAATCACTTTGTTTTCCCGACAAACAAACCCAGCGAAATGGCCCATAACCATAGTCAAAGAGTAACGGTCCCATAATATCTTCAACATAACTTGGCCAAATAAAACCTTCTTGAGTATCAACTTTATTCTTACAAATGTCTTTAATTCCCGCATCATATATGGCTTTCATAAAGCTATTTCCATAATCGAAGAAATAAGTTCCTTTCGCAACTAAAGCGGAAATTAAAGCATAATGGCGTCTTAAACTAAGATCAACTAACTGACAAAAGCGTTTTTTGTCAGTTCTTAACAATTCTGTGCGTTTTGCAAAGGTGATGCCCACCGGGCAATAGCCTCCTTCATAAGCATTATGACAAGAGGTTTGATCGCTTAATAAGTCAATTTTAATATTATTATTGACGGCAAAATCCAATAAATCGACAATATTTCCCTCAAAAGCAATGGCCGCTGGTTGTTGCTTGTTTATGAATTCCCAAGCTTTAATGAAAGCTTCTTTTGGTGTTTTAACCCAATCAGTAACCCAACCCTGTGAATATCTTGTAGCTATTCGGGAGGAATCTACTTCGGCAATCACAGCCACTCCTCCAGCAATCACACAAGCTTTTCCTTGAGCTCCACTCATTCCTCCAAGACCACTACTGACAAACAATTTTGATGTTAATTGTTCGCCTACTTTTAAACCTAGCTTAATTCTTCCGGCATTAATTAATGTGGAGTAAGTACCATGGACAATTCCTTGGGGGCCAATATACATCCAACCTCCCGCCGTCATTTGTCCATATGAAGCAACCCCTAAACTGGCTGCTTTATTCCAATGAGCTAAATCATCAAACATGCCCACCATTAAACCATTGGTAATGCAGACTCTTGGAGAAGTTTTGGAAGAGGCAAATAAACCCAAAGGATGTCCCGAAGCAACTACAAGCATTTGGTCTTCGGTCATTATTTCTAAGTACTTATGAATGAGATGATATTGCATCCAGTTTTGCATGACGGCCCCGGTTTCTCCATAAGTGATTAACTCATAGGGATAAAGAGCGACATTAAAATCTAAGTTATTATCGATCATCACGCGAATAGCTTTTGTGGAAAGCAACTTCCCCGGATATTCATCAACCGGTTTTCCAAAAAGACGTTGTTTAGGATAAAAACGATATCCATAAATTCTCCCTCTTGTATAAAGTTCATCTAAGAATTCTTCCGCTAATTGGGATTGCCATTCTTCGGGAATATAACGAAGAGCATTTTTTAAAGCCAACAATATTTCTTCATCAGTTAAATTAATTTCTCGCATGGGAGCTCTTCTTATTGTGTTATCAAATGATGGATATTCAGGAAGTTTAGGAAAAATCGCATCAAGTTTGATGGTCATTGCTTGGGAAATAAGTTTGTTGTCCATAAAACCTCCTTATAATTTTCCGATTTGCTCTTCAATTTGATTGATAAATGATTCATCTTTAATAATATCAAAAATTTGGTTAAGCAAATAGTACATGATTTGATCTTCTTTTACAAAATTAATCTTGCTTCTGATGGCATCATAGGCTATTTGGGTACCCTTTCCCAACTTTTTATGGGGACGAAAGTCAAGGGCTTGACATGCCGTCAATATTTCCATACCAATTATTTTATAAGCGTTTTCAAGAATGCTTAAAGCTCCTCTTGCGGCAATTGTTCCCATGGAAACGTGGTCCTCTTGATTTGCTGAAGA
>JBFXGS010000090.1:0-5128 GCA_050177775.1 Bacilli bacterium
AAGCGTTAGAACTAAACAAATAAACGGATCAATCCAAAATGGAATTTGAACAATTATTGATTAAGGGCAGTCAAATCGCTGTTAATCAAGGCGATTATCAAGAAGGGTTGTTTATGGCGGGCCAAGTTTGTGGCTTAATTAAAGAAATAGCAACCATGAAAGAAACCATCAGCCATTTATTTAAAGGTGAATATGCATAAATTAGGTATTATCTTTGTTGGCCAAGGGAGCCAATATCCCAAGATGGGACTGGATTTTTTATCGAAGTTTCCCTCATTACAACAAAAGGTGGATGAAGCATCTTGGATCTTAGGTTATGATGTCGTTGAAGCCTTAAGCAGCGATGAAGCCCAACTAAGGCAAACGCGGTTTACCCAACCGTTATTACTGCTGGCCAGCCTTTTCGCTTATGAAGTATTTAAAACTTTAAATCCCTCAATTTCGGCTTATGCGGGTTTTAGCTTGGGTGAATATGGCGCTTATTATGCGAGCGGCTTATTCTCCTTTGCCCAAATCATTCGCATCATTAATTACCGCGCCATCGTTATGGAGGAATGCAGTCAAAGGACCAATGGGAAAATGGTCGCTGTTTTAGGAATGGATATTCCAAGAATTGAAGAAATAGCTAAGGAAAATCAAGTGTACGTGGCGAATTATAACAGCCCCAAACAAATCGTCGTCAGCGGACCAAGTGAAGCTCTTGCTAAGTTTACCCAAAAAGCGACCTTTGAAGGAGCCAAAAGGGTTATTCCTTTAAATGTCAGTGGGGCTTTTCATTCACCGCTGATGAATGAAGCCAAAACGAAACTTTTGACGTTCTTAAAAGCCGAAGAATATGAAGCGAAAGACCAAGTCATTTATGGCAATCTCACCGGGAATATCATTAACCTTAAGCGATTGCCAAACACGATGGCTAAGCAATTAGCCAGTCCCGTTTTATTCATCGATATGATTAACAATATGAGTAAAGATGGCGTGAGTCATATTGTGGAGATGGGACCGGGGAATGTTTTAAGTGGCTTAATCAAACAAATCAATAGCCAAATCCAAGTTTCCCATTTTGGGAAACTTGAAGAATATGATGAAATTAAAGGATGGTTAACCGAATATGGATTTATTAAATAAAGTTGCTTTAGTAACGGGGGGAAGCAAGGGGATTGGCCGCGCCATTTGTTTAGCGTTGGCCAGTGCCGGCGCAAAAGTCATTGTCAATTACCGCCGTTCCGAAGCCGAAGCTTATGCGGTTGTGAAAGAGATTACGGATATGGGCGGTGAAGCCCTCGCCATTAAAGCCGATGTCAGCAATTTCCAGGAAGCCGAAATGTTAATGCAAGAAACCTTAAAAGCTTATGGCAATTTGCATATTTTAGTCAATAACGCCGGGATTACCGATGATGCCTTGATGCTGAGGATGAGTTTTGAACAATTCAACCGGGTCATCGACACCGATTTAAAAGGCGTTTGGAATATGACCAAACAAGCCACCAAAACCCTGCTGAAAGCGGGGTATGGTCGTATTATCAATATTGCATCCGTTTCCGGGTTAGTCGGGAATGTTGGTCAAGCCAATTACAGTGCCGCTAAAGCCGGAGTCATTGGTTTAACCAAAGCCTTAGCGAAAGAATTTGCGAGCCGCAATGTCACGGTAAATGCTATTGCTCCCGGTTTGATTGATACCGAAATGACGCAGAAATTATCGGTTGATATCATCAATACGATGAAAGAGCAAATCCCTTTAAAACGGTTGGGGACGGTTACCGATGTTGCCAACGCCGCTTGTTTTCTGGCCAGTTCCAACGCCGGTTACATCACCGGTCAAACGATTGTCGTTGATGGAGGATTAGTAATGTGAAGCGCGTGGTTGTCACCGGAATGGGGTTAGTATCCCCACTTGGGAATAATGTCGATACCAGTTTTCAGAATTTAATCGATGGCCAAAACGGGATAGATTTTATCACTTTAGAAGATGCCGGTAATTGGAAAGTTAAATTCGCCGGTGAAGTTAAAAATCTTCGTTTTGAAGATTTTATTGAACCAAAAGAATTAAAACATAATGACCGTGTGACTAATTTGGCTTTAATTGCCGCCAAGGAAGCTTATGATCAAGCTTCTCTTAAAGATGCCAACATTGATTCTTTTCGTTTTGGCACTTTTATCGGAAGTGGGATTGGGGGAATTTCCACCATCTTACAAGAAGCCAAAACCCTTATGGAACGGGGGATGGATCGCTTATCACCCTTCTTTATTCCCAATTCCATCATTAACTTAATCGGAGCGAAAATTGGTTTAAAATATCATTGCCAGGGCCCTAACTTGCCAAGTGTGACCGCCTGCAGCGCCGCCACCAATTCCATCGGTGAAGCTTACCGCTACTTGCGAAGCGGTGAGTTGGATGTTTGTTTGGCGGGGGGCGCGGAAGCGGCGATTAATGCGCTAGGAGTCGGGGGCTTTGCGGCGATGCGCGCTTTAAGCACCTCTAATCAACCTAATCAAGCATCCTTGCCGTTTGATGAAAGACGAAACGGGTTTGTGATGGGCGAAGGGGCGGGCATTTTAGTTTTAGAAACGCTTGAACATGCTTTAAAAAGACAGGCTGTGATTCTAGCGGAAGTGGTCGGTTATGCCACCACCACCGATGCTTTCCACATTACTGCGCCTGACGAAGAAGCAAACGGCATTACTAAGTGTATTACGCTAGCTTTAAAAAGTGCTTCCATAGAACCAAAGGACATTGATTACATCAATGCCCATGGCACGGGCACCGCTTTAAATGATCGTTTAGAAGTACTGGGCATCAAAAAAGCGTTCGGAAAGCATGCTTACCAAGTTAATATTTCTTCCACGAAAGCCCAAACCGGCCATACTTTAGGAGCATCGGGCGGGTTGGAATCCATTTTTTGTTTAAAAGCCCTTCAAACGGGAATGATTCCGCCGACTCTCAATTTAGATCAGCCCGACCCCAGTTTTGATTTAAACTTTACCCCCAATTTTGCGGTTAAAAAACCGCTCAAGTATGCGATGAACATTAATATGGGATTTGGCGGTCAAAATGCCGTTTTGATTTTTAAAAAATGGGAAGAAAAAACAAGTTGAGTTTTGAATTTCCTTTTTTATATGGTATAATCTCAATAGAGGTATAATATGGAACAAGATTATAAAATAGCTTTAATGATTGATTCGGAGAATGTCCCCCCACGGTTTATTAAATCCGTGATCAACGAGATTGCGAAATATGGGAAAATTGTCATCGCCCGCTTTTATGGCGATGTCTCAAAACTATCCCAAGAATGGCACCAAAACGCTTTGGATTATGCCATTAAGCCCGTTCATCAATACAATGTGGCCTCGGGGAAAAACGCCGCTGATTTAGCGATGGCTTTAGATGCCCAAGAAATGATGTACCAACAAAAAGTCAATTCCTTCTTTTTAGTGACATCGGACAGCGATTTTACCCCGCTGGCGATGAAGTTAAAAGAAGGGGGCATGCATGTCATCGGCGTCGGCAGTGAGAAAAAAGTCACTTCGGCTTTTAAGAATGCTTGCAATGAATTCAAATATTTTGAATACTTGGATGATTTAGATGAAGAAGAAGGCGCTTCCGAAACTTTATGCGGCCCTAATTCCGACATTGCCGGAATTATTAAAGGCGTGATTGTGGAAAGCGGCGTCGACAATAAAATTCCTTTAAGCATTTTAGGCGGAATTTTAGTCAATCGTTTTTCGGATTTTGATCCCCGTAAATATGGAGCGAAGAGTTTATCGGCGCTTGTTAACACCATTTGTGATTTAACGATTGTGCAAGAAAAGCAAACGCCCTATGTCGTGCTTAATTCAAAATTGAATTTAAAAGACATCAGTGAAGTGATTGTCGCCATTGTCGGTGCTTCCAAGAAGAAAGAAATGATGTTAACGAAAGTTAAAGAAGAACTGGAAAAAAAGTATCCGGATTTCCATTATCAAGAATTAGGCTTTACCCGTTTCAGCAAATTAGTGAGCAGTATCGATCGTCTTTATGTGAAAGACAATAAAGCGATTTTTCGAATAAAAGAATAAGAAAACCAAAGCTTAACCTTTGGTTTTTTGTCATTTTCGCTTTATTTCGTTTTATTTGTTTCCTGTTTTATTATTGGTTGGGTTGATAAAAAACGATTTAAAGAGAAATTTAGGGTGAATCTTGTTAATCTATAGTTAAGGAGGGTTTTGATATGGATTTACTGATTGTTGTGGATATGCAAAATGACTTCATTAATGGTGCTTTAGGAACCAAACAAGCTCGGAAAATGACATATTATGCCATTGAGCAAATTTATCGTTATAAGGGTGAAATTATCTATACGATGGACACTCATGATGAGCATTATTTAGAATCAAATGAAGGCAAACACTTACCGATTGTTCATTGTCTTAAAAACACGGAAGGTTGGGAATTAATTCCGATGCTGAAAGCCTACCAAGAAGAAAAGCATAGTTTGGTTATTGAGAAGTCGACTTTTGGTTCACCGGCTTTAGTGGAAACGCTTAAAACGCATTACCCCGATGTTTCTTCGATTTTAATCATTGGTTTATGCACGGATCTTTGTGTAATGGTGAATGCTTTACTTTTGAAGAGTTTTTTCCCGGATGTTAAAATTACCGTTGATGCCTTAAGGACGGCGGGGACAACCCCTAAAAGCCATTTGCAGGCTTTAGCGTTGATGAAAAAGTGTCAAATTGACATTATCAATGAAGATATAAAAAAATGAATAAAGTTTTAATTTGTTGGTTTTGTTTAGTCCTTGGCTTTGGGTTAAGCGCTTGCCAGAAAGAAGAATGGCTTTTTTCGTTAAGCGATTTAGATGATTCGGTGATGTATGAAGTTAATATTCGAAATTATACCGAAGCAGGCACCTTTCAAGCGTTCATGGAACATTTACCAAAGCTTCAAGCTTTGGGGGTGGATGTTTTATGGCTCATGCCGATTCATCCGATTTCTGAAACCAAGCGAAATGGCACTTTAGGAAGTTTTTATTCGATCTCTGATTATGATGAAGTTAATCCGGAATTTGGATCAAAAGACGATTTTTATGAATTAATGCAAAAAGCCCATGAGCTGGGCTTTACCGTATTAATGGATTTAGTGGTTAACCAC
>JBFXGS010000091.1:0-5079 GCA_050177775.1 Bacilli bacterium
CATGAAAGAGGAATTTGGGTTAAATGGTTATGCGCAAGTGAAGATAAAAAACATCACCGCCACGGAAGTTGAATTCATAACTACCCAAATCAACCAGATTGCTAATATTCGAAGTGTTACTTTTTATAAGAATAATCCCAATTATTTTCTTGATAATCAAGCTTTATTGCAAATAACGTTTGAAGAAGATAATTACGCCCTTTCCACAAAACAAGCGCTTGAAGACCTTAACCAATTACTGATCAATGAAGAGTTTTACCTTGGTGGCGAAAGTGTTTTTGTCAATCGTTATTCCGAAGTCATCCAAGAAGAAATCTTGAAAATTGTAGCGTTTATTATCCCGATTATCATAATCATCCTTTTCTTAACCACTTCATCGTGGGTGGATCCGCTGCTTTTCTTGATGGTTGTCGCAATTAGCGTTATCATCAATATGGGAAGCAATGTCATTTTTCCCAATATATCTTACATGACGCATTCCACCTGTGGGATTTTACAATTAGCCCTGTGCATGGATTATTCGGTAATGCTTATGCATAGTTATCAGCAGCACTTAAACCAAGGATATGAAACCAAAACCGCCATCATAAAAGCCACCAAAGCGAGTTTTATTCCCATTTTAGGAAGTGCTTTAACCACCATTACCAGTTTTGTGGTCTTAATGTTTATGCGTTATCGCATCGGATGGGACATTGGTGTGGTCCTTGCAAAAGGAACCATCATTAGTTTAGTTGTCTCACTTTTATTAATGCCATGCTTATTGTTCGTTTTTTCAAAAATAATCAAAAAAACAACCCACCGTCCGCTGATAAAACCGAGCCCCAAAGTTGTGAAAATGTTATTAAAGGGCAAATGGATTATCCCTGTCATCGCTTTAATCATCATTGGTTTAAGTTTTGTATGGAAAGACAAAAACCAATTTATTTATGGTGAGTTAACAATTGCGGAAGAAAGTAGCGAAGTCGGAAATGACCAGACAATGATTAACAATGTCTTCGGCATTCAAAATCAAGTGGTCATTTTAATCCCCAAAACCGAAAGTAATCAAGAAGCAAGTTTCATTTTGGCTTTGGAAAACGATGCTCAAACAAACAATTATCTGATTAAAGAAATTTCTTCAGCAACAATCTTCGATCAGCCTTTCACCCGCATCGCCTTTCAAAACTTTCTTGAAAGTGTTGCCGTTGACAATCTTCAACAAGCCGGAATCTTGAATGTCTTTGATATAATGGCCTTCGAACGGCAAAATGATTCTTTTTCCATTAACGAGATGCTTTCCTACATTACGACAACCAATAATTTAACGAACGACCAAAAGCAACAATTCCGTCCTTTCTTTGATTTATTAAATTCCTATAAATCACAGCTTATATCAGAGCACTATCATCGGATCGTCTTAACGACTTCGCTTCCTAAAGAAGGCGAAGAAACGTTTGCGTTTGTGGAAAGGCTAAGCACAACCTTAGATCATTTCTTCACCAACCCAACATATTTGATTGGCGAAAGCGTCGCCATTAACGATATGAAAACCGTGGTAAAAAGTGATTTTCAAAAAGTCACTTACATAACGATGCTGTGTATTTTCTTAATTATTGCTTTTTCTTTTATTTCGATTTCTGTACCGATGCTCCTTGTTTTACTCATTGAAGGAGCAATAATCATCAATATGGCTATTCCCGCTTTGTTAGGTTCGAATATGCTTTACATCGGTTATATCATTGTCAGTTGTATTCAATTAGGAGCGACGATTGATTATGGAATATTATATGCCAATCGTTATCTGTTTTATCGGGGAAGTGAAGATGTGATTCAATCAACTTATTCGGCCTTTGAAGATTCCAAAACGACGGTTTTGACATCAAGTTTGATTTTAATAACCGCCGGCTATCTCCTCAGCTGGATTTCCAGTATTCCCTCCATTGCCATTTTTGGAACACTCATCGGTCGGGGCGCGTTAATTTCCACTCTTCTTGTCTTATTTGTTTTACCCGAAACATTTGTTATTTTGGATAAGTTTATTTTGAAAACGACTTTCAGAAAGCATCCAAAATAAGATAATTAAATAATTTTCCTTTATTCAAAAGCTCTTATTTATGCCAAACTTTAAATAAGAGTTTTTTGTTTTTTTTGTTGGCAAATTGCCCCTTTTTAGTTTATAATAAGTAAAAAGGTGAAGGAGGGAATCATGAACGAAGTATTATTAAACCAGATTAAAACGATAATCGAAACCAGCACCGATACTATGAATCTTCGTAAACAATTAAGCAGTTTCCATCCTTTTGACCTTGCGGAAGTTTTTAATCAACTTGATGAAGAACAAAGGCAAAAAGTTTACGCAGCCTTGACACCTGAGCAACTTGCGGACTTGTTTTCCTATGTGGAATCCGATGATACCGCGGAATTTTTAAGCGAAATCGGACCAAAACAAGGCGCATCCATTTTGGAAGAAATGGATATTGATGATGCAACCGATGTCTTACTGGAAGTCGAATCCGAGCAAAAACAAGCTCTCCTGGATGAAATTGAACCGGAAGTAAAAGAAGATTTAACTTATTTAACAACGCATCCCGAAGATACGGCCGGTTCAAAAATGACCACCAATTACATTGCTTTAGATAGTAACCTCGATGTCAAGCAAGCCATGAAAAGGCTGGTGAAGGAAGCAAATGAAAGTGAAATAATTGATCCATTATTTGTCATCGAGCAAAATATTTTAGTCGGTATTGTCTCTTTAAAAGATTTAATCATTGCCAGAAGCCCAAAACAACTTGTAGAAATAATGTCCACCAATTTGATTACCGCCAATGTTTCCGATCAAGCGAAAGATGCCGTCAATAAGATTAATGACTATGGATTAGACGCTTTACCAATTCTTGATCAAGGAAAAATGGTCGGCATTATTACCGCCGACGATGCTCTGGATGTTATTGAAGAGGGTGCCAGTGAAGATTATAGCCTCTTTGCCGGGGTCGGACTCGATGACAAGGATACGATTTGGAACAATCTTTTAAAAAGATTACCATGGTTAGTGGTTCTTCTCATTTTAAGTATGATTGTCGCTAATGCCATTAAATTATTTGAAACGATTATCAATCAAGTTACCGTTTTAATTTTCTTCCAAACCATGATTTTAGATATGGCCGGAAATGCGGGGACCCAATCCCTGGCGGTCTCATTGCAATCCATTGATCGAAATGAACTTTTGAACCGTCATCACCAAATTCGCCATCTTTTTAAAGAAATTCGGATCAGTTTTGTAAATGCCTTAATTTTAGGAATCTTTGCCTTTGGAATTTGTTTTATGTTTTTAACCCTTAATCACTCTCAGAATATTAATATTGTCACGATTGCAACGATTATTGGTTTAGCTTCCACCCTATCAATCATCCTTTCGGGGATGTTCGGAGCCTTGTTTCCCATTTTATTAAAGAAGGTGGGAGTTGATCCGGCCGTAGCTTCGGGACCGTTTATTACGACTTTAAATGATATTTTTTCGACTTTGATTTATTTTGGTTTTGCTTATTTATTGTTTAGTTACATCTAAAAAGGAGGTACTATGGCACTTCATGATGATATTTTAAATCTCATAATTAATTCCGCTGATTTAACCATTTTGCGTGAACAATTAAATATTTACCATCATCGTGATATTGCCGAGTGTTTTCGCCATCTCGATGAAGAAAATCAAGCCAAAATTTATGCTGTCTTCTCAAATGAAGAATTGGCCGATATTTTTGCCTATCTTGATTCCTTTGATGTTTCGGAAATAACCGAAACCATGAGTGCGGAAAAATTAGCTTCGATTATTCAAGAGATGGAACCCGATGATGCCGCCGATTTAATGACCGAATACAGTGAAAACCGCGCCGATATGATCTTCCATTATATTGACGAAGATGCCAAGGAAGAGATTGTTCAACTTCAAGAGTATGAAGAAAATACCGCCGGTTCCCTCATGAACTCAAACTTTTTAGCCATTGAAAAAGGCCAAGATATCAAAGATTTAATGAAAAAGCTTGTGAAAGACGCTCCTTCCTTTGAGTCAATCAATACGACCTTTGTTGTTGATGAAAATAATCAACTGCTCGGCACGATCCCCTTAAAAACGGTTATTATTACGAAAACCCCATGCTCAGTGGAAAGCATTATGAACCCTCATATTAAAGCGGTCAATGTTGATACCCCCGTTACAGAGGTTGTCAATATTGTGAAAAACTATGACTTATTTGATCTACCCGTTTTGGAAAATGGTCAATTAAAAGGGATTATTACCATTGATGATGCCATGGAAGCGGTCATTGCTGAAGCTGAAGAAGACTATGCAAAACTAGCTGGTTTAACCAAAACCGAAGCGAGCTTTGAATCAACCTTTAAATCCGTCCAAAAACGGATTCCTTGGTTAGCTTTTCTTTTAATCATGGATTTATTGGTCGCGGTTGTTATTTCGCAATTTGATTACTTGTTTGCGCTTGATAAAATGACCGTTTTAGTCTTTTTTCAACCGATTATCTTAGGGTTAGCCGGTAATTTTGGCACTCAATCATTAGCCATCACGATTCGCAAAATCACCGATCAAGAACTTGATTATCAGCACCGAATCATCAAACATCTGTTTAAAGAAACTTTGCTTGGTATCGCGATGGGTTTAATTTTGGGATTGCTTACTTTGGTTTTTGCTTGTGCTTTCCTTTATTTTAGTGGTCAAACTTGGCAAAGCCTGTGGCCGATAGCTTTAGTCGTCGCCATTTCGGTGTTTGCGTCTTTGACTATCTCGGCTCTTTTTGGAGCTTTAATGCCGATTGTTTTATATAAAATCAAAATCGACCCAGCAGTGGCTTCCGGACCAGTGATTACGACCATTATTGATGTTTTAGCCGTTGTCATTTATTTCACACTCGCGACCCTTTTAATTTATAATTCTTTAGTATAAAGCTGTTTAAAACAGCTTTTTTAATTGATGAATTATCATAACAAGTGCAACACAAATAAAAAATTAAAAGCTCATAGAATCCCTTATAATGTAAGTGACCAAAAAAACAGAATAAGGAGAGACTATGAACTACCATCATCTTACCATAG
>JBFXGS010000092.1:0-5077 GCA_050177775.1 Bacilli bacterium
TAAATGGAAAGCCGATTGATAATAATTATACCTTAAACCAAAGTGGAAATTATCATTTAGTCCTTAAAGGATTGGATGAAGAATCATATGAAGTCGTTTTTATTGTTGAAAGAGAGCAAATTCACTTTCAGGAAATGGAAACCAGAAATTGGCATTATGAAACACGAAAGGGTGGTTTAATCCAAATCAATTTTTCTTTACAAGGCGAGTGGGAGGAAATTGAGGCGGTTGTAATTAATAACGAGAATTATCAAAATGTTATTTTTGATCAAATCAACCATCGCTTACATATTCGATTTTTGGCTCCTGAAACCATGGGAATTTATGATTATTTTATAGAAAGCATCATATTTAAACAAAATGATGATTTGCGATCTTTTCCTATTAATCAAATGATAACAGTGAATGTTTTAGGTTTGGCTCCCGAAGTTGTAATTGAAGAAAAAAATGACTTTGAATTTGTCATAAACGTTGATGATGGAGATAGTTGCTCTCGTTCAATCAGCGTTCACGCTTTGTCAAATCTTGATGATTTTGTTTATAATTATCCGCTCACTGATGCGAAAATCTTACTCAATAATCTTAATAAAACCCAAAATTATGAAGTTAAAGTTTTTTTAAATTATGATTTAGGGAATCATCAAATGGAGTCGATTGAAATATTGGATACGCAGATTAGCGGAAGAAATGCTTCGGAATTTGGTGAGATTATCATAATTGAAAAAGGAGCAAGTTTGAAAAAATGGTCTCTTTCGCTTTTGAACAGTAAAAACAGTATTCTTCATATTGTTGCCAATAATCATTTTGTTTATCAAAAACCAATGAATAATTGGTTTGACTCAATCTTGATTGGCGGAGCAAGCTTTGTTTTTGCTTTTTTAGTTTCTTGGTCGTTCAAGAAATGGTCAAAGAGAAGGCAAAAACGTTACTTTTAGTGCTAGGCTAACTAGCACTTTTATTTATGTATAGAAAAGGGTTCCCAATTATGGTATAATATCAAACAAGGTGATTGCAATGAAGTTTGTCAATTTGTATATTGAAACTGAATATTCTATGCTTCGAAGCTTAGTTAAAATTGACGACTTAATTCTAAAAGCAAAAGAAGATAATCAACAAGTTTTGACAATCTGCGATTTTGAAGTAATGCATGGGGCGATGAAATTTTATTTCCAGTGTCTTGATAATCGGATCAAGCCGATAATTGGGTTAAAGATTACTGTTAAAATTGATGATCAGATTGATTATTTGTTGCTTTATGCAAAAAATGATTTTGGATATCGCAATTTAATGAAAATGTCGACTCATTTAAAAACCGTTGGTCCTCTTGATGAAAAAACCTTAAGGATGTTTGGGGAAGGGCTATTAAGTATTCTCCCTAGCGATGAGAGTTTGATAATTGATTCATATTTTTATAATCCTACTCTTTCAATGCAAAGACTGTCATTATATCAAGGAATATTTAAAGATTTATATTGGGGAATTGATGCGCAAACAACCACCAGCCAAAACCAAATTTCGCAATTTGTGGGATTAGCCAAACAGCATGGTCTAAAACCTGTTGCAATACAACGAACGACCTTTCTTAGTCAAGAGGATTTTTTAGCTTATCAAACCCTACGTTGCATTGATTTAGGATGCAATGAATATAGTTATTCCGAAAAGGAAACTTCGCAATGGTTTTTAAAACAAGGTCAAGCTTTTGACCTCTTCCGTGGTTTTGAAGAATTAATCAGTAATACGGAAGAGATTGCTAAAATTTGTGATTTAAGGTTGAAACTTGGCAAGTATGAGTTACCAATTTTTCCTGATTCAAAGGATAAATCCTTTTCTTATTTAACTGATTTAGCAAAATTAGGTTTAAACAAACGTTTAAAAAACGTTCAAGTTGATGTTGAAAAGTATAAAGCTAGATTGTTTTATGAATTAGAAATTATTAATAAAATGGGTTATTGCGATTATTTTCTCATTGTCTATGATTTCATCAAATATGCAAAAAAGAACAAAATATTAGTTGGACCTGGTCGAGGATCAGGGCCTAGTTCCCTTGTAAGTTATGTTTTAGGGATAACGGACATTGATCCTTTAAAATACGACTTATTATTCGAACGATTTTTAAACCCAGAAAGAATTACAATGCCGGACATTGATACCGACTTTCCGGATAATTGCCGTGATGAAATAATCAAATATGTAAAAGATAAATATGGGAATGGCAAGGTCGCTCATATTTCCACTTTTGGAACATTTGGCGTCCGTCTTGCTCTTCGTGATGTTGCAAGAGTAATGAATATTCCGGATGTTGTTCTAAATGAAGTTTTGAAATTTATCCCTTCTTCGGAAACTTTACTTGAAGCCATTTTAAAAGATAATGAAATGTTTCAAAACTTAATAAATGAAAATGAACAAATAAAATTGTTGATTGAGTTAGTAAAAAAGTTAGAGGGAATTCCTCGCCATGTTTCAACTCATGCGGCTGGGATAATTATGTCAAAAGAAGAACTTGTGGAGTATTCTCCTTTACAAGTTGGGATGAATGGTTTATATCAAACTCAATATGAAGCTTCTGATTTAGAAAAAATTGGTCTTGTGAAGATTGATTTTTTAGGTCTAAGGAACTTAACAATCATTGATAATGTCATTAAAAAGATTCACTTAACCAATCCCGATTTTGAATTATTGAAAATACCGCTTGATGATAAACCAACATATCAAATGATTGCTGCCGGTGAAACAGAAGGGATATTTCAATTAGAATCAAGTGGCATGAGAAATGTCTTAATTGGTTTAAAAGCTAGTGATTTTATGGATATTGTCAATGCCAATGCTCTCTTTCGCCCCGGTCCGATGGAAATGATCCCCTCCTTTATCAAAAGGAAATTTAACGATGAAGTGATTGACTACATCCACCCTGATTTAAAGACCATTTTGGAACCGACATATGGAATCATTGTCTTTCAGGAACAAATAATGTTAATTGCTCAAAAATTTGCTGGCTATTCATTAGGAATGGCGGATATTTTAAGAAGAGCTGTTTCCAAGAAGTCGGCAAAAGTACTGGAAAACGAACGAGAGAGATTTGTATTAAATGCGATAAAAAAAGGTTATGATGAGTCCATCAGTCAAAAAATATATGATTATATTGTGAAATTCGCCAATTATGGTTTTAATAAAAGTCATTCCGTTGCTTACTCCTTAATTTCTTACCAAATGGCTTATTTGAAACGTCATTTTTATCAACATTTTATGTCAGAATTAATGTCAAATAGCCTTGGCAATGTCGGCCTTATCAAAAACTACATTGATGATTGCCGAAAGAAAAAAGTAGTTGTCAGTCGACCATCAATTAATTATAGTGAAGACTATTTTGTGGTAATTGATAATGTCATTTATTATTCCTTATTAGGAGTTCAAAATTTGGGGGCATTAACTTTAAAAAATTTATTAAGTGAACGGAAAAATAATGGTCTTTATCAAAATTATGATGACTTTATTTGTCGAACAAAAACCATTTTAAACAAGCGGATCGTTGAAAGTTTGATTTATTCTGGGGCCCTTGATGATTTTTCTCTTCCGCGCAAGCAAATGGTTTTGGAATATGAAAACAGTGTTAATTATTCTAATTACTCATCACTATTAAAAGATGACTTAACAAAAAGAGAATTTCAAGATGAGGAATTTTCGTTTGAAGAGATTTCCAAACTTGAAAAAGAAGCCCTCGGTTTCAATTTTAAGTATAGTATTTTTAATAAGTTTGAGGAATTTAAGAACAAAAACAAATTAATGAATTTGAACGATTTAAAGGTATCATCGCAAGTGAGCGCCATTTTTGGATTAAAAAAAGTAAAAACCATTGTTACAAAAAAACAAGATGTCATGGCTTTTTTAGAAATATATGATGATAATGGCCGTTTAGATGCCGTTTTGTTTCCCAAAGGATATGAACTCTACCATAATATTTTGGTGGTTGGGAAAATATTTTTTGGTGAGGGAAGTTTAGAAGAACGAAACAATAAAAAACAACTAGTTATTCGCAATTTACGAATTATGGAATGAGAGGATAAAATGATTAAAAAAATTGGTGTTTTAACTTCCGGGGGCGATGCTCCGGGGATGAATGCTGCCATTCGCGCTGTCACCCGAACGGCAATTCAAAGTGGATTGGAAGTTTATGGCATTCATGATGGTTTTCTTGGCATGTATGAAGGAAGAATTGAAAGATTATATCGAAAATCTGTTTCGGAAAAAATGGGTCACGGAGGTACTTTTTTAGGAACAGCACGCTTAAAAGAATTTACCGAACAAGAAGTAAGGGAAGTTGCGATTGGAAATTTGGAGCAATACGGAATTGATGCCCTTGTTTGCATTGGTGGAGATGGAACCTATCGAGGAGCGCTTGCTTTAAGCAAAATGGGAATACCTTGTGTATGCTTGCCTGGAACTATCGATAATGATATTGCCGGAACGGATTATACAATCGGGTTTGATACGGCTTTAAATACTGTTGTTGAGGCTGTTGATAAACTAAGAGATACTTCAAATAGTCACCGAAGATGTAGTATTATCGAAGTTATGGGAAGAAATTGTGGTGATTTAGCGGTATGGACGGCCATTGCGGTCGGCGCAGAAGTTTGTATTGCAAAAGAAACTGGTTATAATTTACCTGACATTTTAGATAACGTCACCAAAGCAGCCCAGAGTAAACGTCATGCCATAATTATTGTTGCTGAAAATATGGTTAAGATAGAAGAATTGGCTGCACAAGTAACAGCCAATACCCCATTTGAAGCACGGGCAACTGTTTTGGGCCATGTCCAAAGAGGAGGTTCGCCTTCTGCAAGAGACAGGGTATTAGCATCTGAAATGGGTGTTAAATCCATCTATGCTCTTTTAAATGGCGATTCGCATCATTGCATTTGTGATCGCCTTGGCAAAATTGTCTCAATTCCGATTGAACAAGCCCTTGGTGATGATACTCAACAAGTTCTTGATAAATATGAAGTCTTTAAAGTACTTTGGTAAAATTAGCTCTTGGAAACAAGAACTCAGAGCGTTGACAAAGTCAACGCTCTTTTTATTT
>JBFXGS010000093.1:0-4879 GCA_050177775.1 Bacilli bacterium
TAGATTCACCTTATGTTAATCAGAATAACGAAAGTCGTTATGGGTTGATTGCAGATGATTCGATGCTCTTAGAAAGTGAGTTTGGCAGCCTTGTGACCAATCCTGAAATAATAATCTTTAAATAAAGATAAAAGACAAACTTATGACAATCATTTCATAATAATAAATGGAGATGAAAAAATGGGAAAAAAATAACAATTTATTTATGTTATAAAACCCATTCCCCCTTTGTTAATTGAAGGCAATTGGACTTTAAAAGAAGAAGCCATCATTGATCGACATTTTGCTTATTTGCAAAAGTAATTAGCCGAACAAAAATTAATTTTAGCAGGAAAAACGAAAGGTTTGGATGAAAAAACTTTTGGCATTGTCATCATTGAAGCAAACACACTGGAAGAAAGCAAAAGATATTATGCATAATGATCCTGGGATTTCGGAAGGAATTATGGATTACGAACTATTTCCTTATCATGTTGCCATTATGAAAGAATAAAAATTAAAATCGAGAAGTTTTTGTGCAAATAAAGAAAAAAGGATATGACGTAATTGTTGTTGGCGCCGGTATTTCTGGCTTAATTGCGGCAGCTTATTTGGTAAGAGAACATTATCGGGTTTTACTCCTTGAACAAAATGATAAAATTGAGGGTTTAGTCAATTCATTTACAAAACAAGGTTTTCTATTTGATACGGGAATTCGTGCTTTTGAAAATTCGGGAATAATTTTTCCCATGCTAAAACAACTGGGAATCAAAATGGAGTTTGTGAAAAGCCCGGCAAGTTTAAAAATAGGTGATAATTTCGTTTTCTTTGAATCAAAAGAAAGCCTTAACCAATATCAAGAGTAACTTATCAAGCAATTTCCTTTAGAAAAAATAAACATCCAAAATATTTTTTTTGAAATTCAAATAATTATGAATTACATGGGTGTTATCTATGGGATTGATAATCCTCTATTTATGGAATCTTTCAAAGACAAAGAATATGTTTTTAAAACATTACTTCCTTGGCTTTGGAAATATCAAAAGAACATCAAAAAAGCGATGAAATTCAATGAACCGGTTTATGATTTCTTAAGCAAATTTACGAAAAATCAAGCTTTGATTGATCTTATTTCTCAACATTTCTTTCAAAACACGCCAACTTTTTTGGCGTTATCATATTTTGGTTTGTATCCTGATTATAGTTATCCGATTGGAGGAACGGGTGTTTTTTCCAAAAAGATTGCGGAATTTATTGAAGAAAACCATGGTGAAATAAAATTAAATCAAAAAGTCGAAAAAGTATTGATTGATAAAAAAATGGTTTTTACAAATAACGGCGATAGTTTCACCTATAAAAAACTGGTTTAGGCTTGTGATAACAAAACTTTATATGCCAACGTTGATTATAAAAATAAAGTTTTACCAAAGTCCGTATTAAAACAAAAACACCTTTTTTTGGAAAACAAAGGTGGAGATTCCATTTCCCCCTTTTTTTTGGGTGTCGACTTAGATCCTAACTACTTTAAAAAACATAGTGGTGCCCACTGCTTTTTTACGCCCACCAATGTTGGAATAACCCAATTTGGCAAGCTTTATCCTATTCAATTAGCGAAAGTAGAAAAAATTAATTGGCTAATCCAATATTTAAAAAACACCACTTATGAAGTGTCCATTCCCGTTTTATGGGATGTTAATCTTGCTTTGTCAGGGCAAACGGGTTTAATGGTTAGCACCTTAATGGATTACCAATTTGTAAAGTCGATTCACGAAGAAGGATGGTATGATGAATTTAAACAATTAGCCTGTGAAACGATGATTTTCACATTAAATCAATCGCTATTTCCTGATTTTAAAGATAAAATTATTTATCAAGATAGTTCCTCGCCACTTACAATTGCCAAAATAACAGGCAACAGCGATGGCGCAATAACGGGATGGGCTTTTAACAGCAAAAAATTACCATCGGAGACAAGAATGCCCAAAATAGCTCGTTCCATTCTCACACCACTTCCTCATGTCTATCAAACTGGTCAATGGTCTTTCAATCCTTCCGGGGTCCCAATCTGTATCTTGACAGGAAAATTGGCAGCTGATAAAACAAAAAAGCAATTAAAAAAGCCCAAGAACCACTAACAAATAAGTGGTTCTTTTAACCTTTGTTATCTATTTAGACGTATTACAAAAGACGAGAAGGTTAAAAAAGATGTAAATATTCTGATATAATGTGATTATGATTTACTTTCCGTTAATCAAAGAATTCTTCTTGATTTAATTACTTTTCATGGTATATTAATATTGAGGAAGAGTTATGAAACAAACATGGGTAAAAAAATATTTATTTCCGGCGATAATTGTTTTGTCGGGTGGAATTTTTATGTCTGCTTTTGTTTACGCTTTATATTACTTGACTTTTTTAGGGATTGAAGCTATATTTTTCAAAAATAATGGTGAAGAATTCCATATGGATGTTTTTCGTCGCTCTTTTGCAGTAGTTTTAGTGGGCTTATTTTTGTTCTTAAGTTCTTTAAAATGGTCAAGGCTTTTAAAAGCCTTGACCATGGTTGGACCCTTGGCCATGCTGTTTGTGACTATCATTTTAGGAATTTATGAAAAACCTTTTATAGGTTTAGGCATTAATTTATTCATCACTTTTGCTTTGAGTTATTTTTTTTGTGCGCTTAAAATTACCTTGGTATTTTTACTTGTCACTTTTGGTTGCGATGATAATTTCGCTTTTGTATGGATGACCACGCCCTTAAACATCTCTTTTTGAGGTGCCTTTTTTATTATTTTATATAATTATGATATGATATATTTACAACAATCATAAAAGAAAGAGGATAACATGGGAAAAAAGACGGTTTTTTATCAAGGAATAACAAAAACTGAACAACAATTAAAAGTGGAACAATTATTTCAATGGATTTTGACAAAGTATCCCCACCTAACTTTAGTTATTAAGTGGAACCAACCAATGTTTATGGATCATGGAACGTTTATTTTGGGATTTTCTTTCGCAAAAGACCATATTGCGATTGCTCCTGAGAAGCATACGATGGATTTATTTAGAGATGAATTAATGGACAATGATTATCAACCAACATCGATGATGTTTCGAATCAAGTGGAATCAGGATGTTAATTTTGATTTATTGGCAAAAATATTAGATTACAACATCAAAAGCAAACAAAATGATGATTCCTTTTGGCGAAAGTAAAGACTTTATTATGAATGAAAACTTGATCGAGAACTACCTTAATCAATTGCCAAATGATCAAAAAGAACCCCTTTCTAGACTTATAAAATTAATGGAAGAAAAATTATCGCGGGGATTTTAAAAAAATTTTACTTATGGAATGCCGGGTTATGTTGTTCCTCTGAGCACATTTCTCCAAGGCTATTTATATAATTTTCAAAATTCCCTTCCTTTTATTAATATCGCCGCAAATAAGCATTATGTTTCACTTTATCATGTGAGTCTATATAATGATCAAAAGCTTTATCAATGGTTTATTGATGCATATGCGAAATTACAAATAGGTAAATTAGATATGGGTAAAAGTTGTATTCGTTTTAAAAACAGTTCTAACATTCCTTATTCGCTTTTAGGAGAATTATTTACGAAAATAAGGCCGGAGGATTTCATAAAACGATATGAACAATCTCGAGAAAAACAAATCAAGCAACGTGAAAGATAAATGAAAAATGAGGAAACTGTCTTTTAGAAGGGAAAACCCGGAAATACAGCCGCTAAGGAATTTAATCGAAAGGGTCAGCCCCCGAGTCATCATTTTATGGGTTATTGACTGTGCCGAACACTTGTTAGCATAGTTTATGAGTGAAGAAGAAGATAAACGTCCATGGGAAGCTATTAAGGCAGCCAAGGAGTGGACTTTAGGAAATATTAAAATGTCACAAGCCAAAGTTGCTTCCAAAGCAACTCACCAATGTGCAAGAGAAATGCCAAATTTAGGTGCTAGAGCCATGGCCCATGGTATGGGTCATGTTATTGGCACCGTTCATGTTGAAACACATGCGCTTGGCTTTATTATCTATGCTTTAACGGCCATGGTCAATCGTGACCAGGGACGCGCCAATGTCCAAGATTATTTGGCTTGGTTTTCTAAGCGTCTGTTATTTTGGGAAGAACAAGGTCCGGATTTTCAACAAAAGTGGGCATCTTTTTTGAAAAAAGATGGCTTTCCCAATAAAGAGAGATTATTGCATGAAAGGTTAAATCGGTTAAAAGCAAATGAAAATAGTTAGGATGTCTAAATCTTCATGGTTTAAAATTATTTATCAAAATGTTGTCATTCATTTTGACCCGGGTTTTGCTGGTTTTTTTGAAAACCAAGGAATCCCTAATTCGGAATTAACACCCGATGCCAACTTTATCTTTATTTCTCATCATCATAAAGATCATTTGCAAATAGATATGATGAATCGCATCAAATCTGAAAAAACCATTGTTGTGGGTCCTTCTGCTTGTGAAGAGACAATTAACAAGCCCATATTTGTTGTGAAACCCGAAAGTTTGTGCCATTTTTCCGAACTTTGTTTATTTGTTACGCAAGCATACAATACCGAAAAGGGTCATTCTGTTCGCAAAGTGCATCATCGAGGTGATTTTGTAGGGTATGTGGTAGGCATTGGTGGTCTTAGAATTTACTTTGCTGGCGATACTGATTTCATTCCTGAAATGGCCGCCCTTGGATCGATTGATATAGCTTTTATCCCGATTGGAGGGACCTATGTGATGGATGTCGATGAAGCCGTTGAAGCAACGAAAATGATCAAACCCCAAAATGATATCCCCAAGCACCAAGCCAGTAACAGCCTTGAGTCTTTCAAAAATAAAGTCGGTGCCGATTGTTCTTCAAAAGTAATCATTTTAGATG
>JBFXGS010000094.1:0-4865 GCA_050177775.1 Bacilli bacterium
GGCTGTTAGCACTACCCCTGGGGCTTCTGCTTCAAACAATAAAGATACAAAGCCCACCAATAAACCTTCGCCTAAACAATATAAAGACCCAAAAAAAGCCGACAAATTGGAAACCAAAGGGCTAAAATCGAACAAACAACGGTCACGCCCAAAGCCACCGGAAGAATCGAATCTAAAGCATTTGCATTGGAAAAAGCCACCCAAAGACTGATAATTGCTCCAAAAATGGTCACTCCAACAAAATAGAGAGTTTTAAAGGCAACGCCTTTATAACTGGCAACTTCTAAAGTTTCATCTTCAAAAGGAGTTTTAAAAACCTTTTGAAAAACAGGGTTATGACTACTAAAACGCATTTTTCACTCCTTCTTTTTTTAAAATAAACCTATTTGGTCTTCATTAGGAAGACCTTTAAAAGCTCCGATTTCGGAAAGCTTTTCAAAAACCGTGGTATTAAGTTTTGTTCTTCGTAAAATATCTTTCGTCGAAGAAAACATGGTCTCGACTCTTGCATCGGTAATCGATTTAGCTGTCGTTTCACCTAAATTATCCATGGCTTTAAATGGAATAATGAGGCTATTACCCTCAATAAGGAAATCTCGCCAATCGGATTTCTCGATGTCAATTTGTTGGAAAGTAAAACCACGAGCCGTCATTTCAAGAGCTAAAATTAAGCAATTGTAAATATCAATTTCTTTGTTAGAAGCTTTTTTTATCTTAATCAAGTCTTCTAATTCTTTTACTCGTAAGTTGATGGAAGAATACCCTCCGGCCATGGCAATTATGTCAAAAGCATTGGCCCGTCTTGAAAAATAAGCGGCATAGTATTGTAAGGGACGGTAGACTTTAAACCACCCGATTCGCAGCGCCATGATGACATAGGCCGAGGCGTGCGCTTTTGGAAACATATATTTAATCATTTTGCATGAATCAATGTACCATTTAGGAACTTGGTGACTTAGCATCTCTTCTTCGTATTCAGAAGATACTCCATTTCCTTTTCGAACACTTTCCATTATTTTAAAAGCGGAAATGGCTGGTAAACCCTTTCCCAGCAAATAATTCATAATATCATCACGACATCCAATTAAATCTTTGAAATCTATCGGGCCGACTTCTTTTTTTATTCCAAGCATATAGTCACGAGCATTTCCGTTCCAAACGTCTGTTCCATGACTTAAACCGGAGATTTTGATTAATTCGTTAACCGTTTTCGGACGAATTTCTCTTAACATGTCTTTTGCAAGCGTCGTTCCGAATTCAGGAATTCCCGTTGTCCCAACCACTTCATGAACTTGAGTTGCATCAATTCCCATACTTGATACTCCAGAAAACAAAGCAATAACTTTGCTATCCGCAAAAGGTATTTCTTCAACTGAGGAAAAAGGAAATTTTTCTGGTTCTTTTTCAACAAAATCCATTAAGTGGCGAATCATGGTTGGATCATCATGCCCCAGAATATCTAATTTTAATAAATTGGATTCAAATTTGTGGTAATCATAATGGGTCGTACGCCATGATGAAGTCGTATCATCAGCGGGATATTGGACTGGAATTATATCCGAATATTCGATTTCTTTTGGAATGACCACGATACCACCAGGATGTTGTCCCGTCGATCTTTTTACGCCGGTAATTTTAGCTGCCAAACGATCGATTTCGCACTTTCTTGCTAAAATCCCTTTTCTTTCTAAATAGCCTTTTACATATCCAAAGGCGGTTTTATCTGCAATGGTGGTTATGGTTCCGGCTCTAAAGGCATTGTCAATTCCAAATAAATCTCGGCAAAATTCATGAGCTTTATTTTGATAATCGCCGGAAAAATTCAAATCAATGTCAGGAATTTTATCACCTTTAAACCCTAAAAAGGTTTCAAAAGGGATATCACAACCATCTTTGTCTAAATTAGATCCACAAACTGGACATTTATTATCCGGCAAATCAAATCCCGTTCCTGAGCTTTGAAGAATTGACTCAATGGAATCCGTCATATTCGGTTGCGAGTACTTCTTCTTTTCTTCATTATTTAATTTTATAGCCACAAAATGACATTTCGGACAATAATAATGAGGAGGTAAAGAATTGACTTCGGTGATTCCCATAAAAAAGGCCACGACACTCGAACCTACCGATCCGCGACTGCCAACTACATATCCATCATCTTGGGATTTTTTTACTAAAAGGTGGGAAATATAATAAATAGAAGCATAATTGTTATTTATTATGCTATTAAGTTCTTTCTTGATTCGCTCCAAAATATATAATGGCAAGTTTTCTCCATATCGCTTGTAAGCATTCTTGTAAGTTAAATCAATTGCGGCTTGCTTAAAGGATGGTACCCCCAAATTTTTCATAAAATCATCACTTGGAGCATACAATCGATCGGTAAATAACGGATGATATTCTATTTGTTCAGCAATATAATTGGAGTTTTGGACAACAACTTCCATTGCTAAATCTTCACCGAGAAAACTAAATTCTTGAAGCATCTCATCGGTAGTCATAAAATGCTGAGAAGCAACATTATTTTTATTGTATAATTTATGAATTCCTCCTCCGACTTGAGGAGCATTGATAAATATTTCGCGCAATTTGAAATCATCTGCATTCAAAATATGGACATCGCCAGTAGCAACAACGGGTTTGTTGGATTCTTTACTAGCTTTAATGATTTTTAATAAGATTTGTTTAATTAAATCTTTGTTTGCTTCAATGTTTTCATCTTCAAACAGATGTAAATAATGCGTCACTGGTTGAATTTCAATGTAATCATAGAATTTTATGGCTTCTAAAAGCAGTCCATAACTTTCTCGCCAAGCAATATCAAAAATTTCACCATTGCAACAACTGCTTCCTAATAACAAACCCTCACGATGAGATATTAAATATTTTTTTAATATTCTTGGTTCTTTGTAAAAATGAGTGGTGTGCGAATCAGAAATAATCAAGTTTAAGTTTTTTGTACCAATTCGATTTTTAGAAAGAATGTTTATGTGAGTTGGAATGGCATTTTGAAAGGATTGCTCATCGATGATTGATGAATTGATATCTTGATAATTGGTTATCTTTTCGGCTAGCAATCCCTTTAGCATCTTGATAAAAATTTCTGCAGTCGCTTTTGCATCATTGATGGCCCGATGATGTTGTTTTAGATCAACATCAAAGAATTTTGCCAGCGCTTTTAAATTAAAGGTCTTTAATTTTTGACTGTAACGAATACGGGCTAATTGCATCGTATCGATGGTGGGATATTCTTTTTGAAAAAGATGGGCATCATGCAACTGTTTATATAAATGAGAATTATCAAAAGACGCATTTTGAGCAACTAGAACCGACCCCTCGATAAAATCGTAAAAGCCGTTGATAACTTCCGAAATGGCAGGAGCATTGCGAACATCGTCATTGCTAATATTTGTGATTTCGGTAATATAACCTGGAATAGGTACTTTAGGTTTCACAAAAGTAGCGTACTCATCAATAATTTGAAAATTACGAATTTTGACAGCTGCAATTTCGATTATTTCATTGAAATTACTTGAAAGTCCGGTCGTTTCCAAATCGTAGACCACGTAAGTAGCAGTCATTAAATCAATGTTTTCATTGGTAAAAGCGATGGTGAATTTATCTTCATCAATTAGTGCGCCTTCGACTCCATAAATTGGTTTGATGTTTTTGCCTTTGGTTAAATTATACAAATCAGGTAATGATTGCATATTAAAATGATCAGTTACCGCAAGAGCAGTATGCCCGAAATCAAGGGCTTGATTGACATAATCATTAACGTCCATCACTCCATCTTGAGTTGACATTTTTGTGTGGGCATGGAGTTCCACTCTTTTTATTTTCGCTAGATCAAGTCGCTTTTGGATATCACTAGGTCCTAAGCCTAAAGTATCACGAACTTTTAGAACAATATCGTTCGAAAACCGGTCAAATTCAGCCAGCCCAAACATGCGCACTTTTTGGCCGGGAAAAGCGTGTTCTCGATAAAATTTTTCCAAGTTAGGGTCTTTATCATTTAAGAATATTTTCACAATAATCGAATCAGTTCCATCAAAAATGGTTCCTTCATATATTTTGAAAACACTTTTACTATAAATATTGGCCGTAATAACATCGCCGAGGATTACGAAATTGGCACTTCCATTTCTTTGCACATGTTCCACAAGTTGGACTTCCGAAGCCGGAAGGTCTTTTAAAAGGGTCACTTGTCCATTAATTTCGGACTTCATCTTTGGTTTTTTAAATACTTTGGCATTATCCTTTTCGGGGAGATTATTAGCATATCTTTCATACATTTCTTGGTTCTGAATAGCTTCTTTGGTGGCTTTTGTTAAATTATCGGCAATTGTTTTCGCAATGGGCGTCTCAAAAGTGCTGACCGAAACGATAAAGGAAATTTTATTTAATTGAAACTCACTAAAACCTAATTGCAAGCGAGGAATTAAACTTTTTACCATTTCGACTTCTTCTTCACTACCGACAAATATTTTAATGGAGTTTTGAAAGAAAAAGGTGTTAAAAACTTTTAAAGTTGCAAAGCGGGGTTTTTCTTCAATACATTGCTCAAGAATGAAAAGATAATAATTCTCCAAATCATTATCTTTTAAAAGAAAATCCAAGTAGTTTATAAATACTTTTATTTGTTGGTCTTTTTCAGCATTATACTTTTCATTTAAGCGATTTATTAACAACTGATAGCTTTTTATTGCTAACGGTGATGGAAATTGAAAATAAAATTCCCATTTTTTTTCAATTCTTTTAATTTTTAGATCAAGAAATTCACCATTTTGGAATTCTTGTTCAGGAAGGTTTAAAAAATCAAGTAATTGTTGATAACGATTTTGGTTCATATTAATAACCTCTTG
>JBFXGS010000095.1:0-4847 GCA_050177775.1 Bacilli bacterium
TTCTCATAAAAGAAATACCCTTAGTCAGCCAGTTTCAGTACAGATTTTATCGCCAAACAAAACCATTGGAAACTGGCTGACTAAGAGCATCTCCTAGTCAAAATAAAATATTTCTGTACTTTTTAGTCTTGTTTGGCGTATAAATTATACCACAAATTTGTAAAAGAATCTAGTGTTTACCAACACTTATCTTGAACAGAACATTTTTTAAAAAAAAGTTAATAAAGATGATGATATATTTATTTGCTTTATTACTGTTCCCTCGGTATAATATTTTAGGAGAACAAAACATGAAAATTAATTTTATGACTTTCAACATTCAACATTGTAAAAACTATATTACAAAACAAATCGACATTGATTTGATGATTAAAACGATTCAAGATTGTCAAGGCGAAATTGTCGGTCTAAATGAAGTATATGGCGAGGCCGAATCCTTTCCCTCCCAAGCCAAGGTCATTGCGGAAGCTTTAGGTTACTATTGTTATTTTGGTCAAGCAATCATTCATCAAGGCCGACCTTATGGAAATGCCTTATTATCAAAATTCCCCTTTGAAACCTGCGAAACCATCATGATTCCCGACCCAATCCAAAATGATATAGACTTTTTTGAAACCAGATGTATCATTAAAGCTTCCTTTAAAAACATTGATTTAACGGTTTTCACAAGTCATTTTGGGCTTGCCCAAGCCGAAAAAGAAAATGCTGTCAGCATCATCATAGAAAATATCAACAAAGTAAGAACACCAATTGTGTTTATGGGGGATTTAAACATGGAACCGGATGATCCCCTTCTTAAACCCATCTTCTCATCTTTAAATAGCACTTTATCAACTAACTTTTGGTCTTTTCCTTCCATCAATCCCAATAAAAGAATCGATTATATTTTCGCATCAAAATCCATAAAAGTTCTTTCTTCGGAAATACCCAACATTGTGGCTTCGGACCATTTTCCCCACATCGCTTCATTATTTATTAAATAATCCCCGCGAAGGGGATTTTTATTTGGTCCAAGATTTCGCCATTTCCATTGTGGCTTTTCGTAAATAATAAGGAGCGTTATTTATGGCATCTTCAATTGATGAACTGTATTTTACAAGCTCGATGACTTTTGTTAAGCCCCTAGGATAGTAAGAAAGCGACAGGTTGTCTATTTGACCAACAATGGCATATAAAGGGATTTGGTATTGGTCAGCATACCGAGAAATACCATCAATTACTTTACCATTTAAACTTTGCCAATCCAATTTTCCTTCTCCGGTGATAATGTAATCGGCATCTTTGATTAACTTTGCGAAATTAATCATTTCTAAAAAAGATGTAATTCCGGATTTTATTTGTGAATTCAAAAACAATTTAGTGCTAACCGTCATGCCTCCAGCTGCTCCTGCTTGCTCAAAATTTGCTTCAAAACGGAATTTTTCCTTAAGTAAGAAAGCCAATTTGCGCATGTTTTCGTCAAGCAGTTTAATCATTTCGTCATCTGCACCTTTTTGCCTCGCAAATACATAAGCGGCACCGGTGGGCCCATAAAGGGGGTTTTTCACATCACATAAAGTAATAAATTCCACATTAGCTAATTGGGGATTTATTTCATCCGTTTTGATGTCCGCAATATCTCCTAACGTTTTTCCGACCGGAAGAAATAATTCATGATTTTGATTGTAAAACTTGACGCCAAGACATGATGCCATTCCCATTCCCATGTCATTAGTTGAACTTCCTCCAAGACCTAAAATAATTTTTTTGGCACCATGGTTGATGGCATCAATGATTAACGCTCCGACTCCATAAGTTGAAGTCAAACTGGGATTTTTTTGATTTTTAACTAAGGGTAATCCGGCACTTGCTGCCATTTCAATGACAGCAACGTGACCATCAAGCAACCCATAATAACTCTCAATTGGTTCTAAATACGGTCCCTTGGTTGTTAAGGCGATTTTTTTCCCCCCTAATACCGCTAAGTAACTTTCCACAAGTCCTTCGCCCCCATCGGATACTTGAATTCCTAATATCTCTGAAGTGGGGAAAAGATGATTTAATGTCGTTTTGATAATGTTGGCAACTTCATAACTACTTAGGCATCCTTTAAAAGAATCGGGGATGACGACAATTTTTTTAACCATGATTGCGCTCCCTAAAATTTGTTATAAAAACATTGCTTCCAAGTTTCGCCATCTTTTTTTGCCATAAAGAAGATAAAGTTTGATAATCGTTTTTGATTTGATCAATCTCTTGTTCGTAAGCGTTGACAAAAGCTTGCTCTTGATTGGAACATTTTAAAGAAAAAGCATATAGTTCTTCTTTCGAAGGACTTTTTTCCCATAATGCTTTTTCTTCAAGAATAAATTGGGTTTGGATTTCTTCGATTTGCTTTTGGATGACATCTTTGGAAATCAACCCTCCAAATACAGCTCTTAAAAGTAATTCCCGCTTTAACCAATAATCATAACCGGCTTTTTTATCGGTGAAGATGGGAGAAACGTTTAAACCAAAAAAGCAGGGTTTATATAGGGATAAGCAAGGGGAACTAGATCCCGTTAACCAAATGGTTGGCAAAGGGCGATGAAAGTCAACAATCATGCTCGCAGTAGTGTGATCGCCTAAAACACTTTGATGCATGCAAACACTGCGAACACTGCCCTTCTTATACAAAAGTGGTTCATCATCATGATGATGGGATCTTAATAGAGCCATTAGTTCTTCGATTGATAAATCCTTTTGAAGGTAGGAAGCAACACAATTTTGGCGAATTTTTGATTTTGAAAAATAAGTAAAAACCGGTTCGGTATTTTGCTTTTGGAAATTTTGGAAACTCTTCGAACTTTGATGGTAATCATCGCTAATGCTCAAACGATTGCTGATATTACAAGCGTCGTTTATTTCCTTTAAAACCCAATCCTTGTGATTTGTTTCAAGAATAAAGGTTTGCAACCCATCGGTAATTAAGAAGGAATTGTCATAATAGAAATGTTTATCAAAGCCACAATTACCGCCTTGGCCATACTTTTCAAGGTAAAAAATAATCACCTTGGCGGCTTCTTTCGCATTATTGCTTAATTCCAAACCTAACCTAAGCAAATCCATACCAAGTAGTCTTTCTTGTTTTTTATGTGATGATTTTGTAAAAACGGCTTCATTTCCGATGACAACTCCACAATCATTAATGCCCATCTCTCCGCCCCACATCCAGCTTGGTTGAACCAAAAGAAGGCTGTGGACATTCTCAACTCTTCCGACGGATTGATAAGTGCATTGGTGGTTTTCATCCAGGGTATATGAAGGATAGAAAAGGCATAAATTGGGTTCATTAGCACTTCGATCGCTATTTTTACCAAAAAAAGCTGTTTGTTTTGTTCTCTTAAATAATGTATCACACATGACCTTTTTCTCCTTAAACCATATTATTAGTAGGAATAGATGCGAATTTAATTTCCTTTCGTTAAGTTAAAACGAATTTCCTCAAAGCGTTTTGTTGCAAGTTCACTTGGTTTATCCTTTTCACAAAATGTCAGTTTGGCTAATTTGGGGACAACGCGCCTTACGACCACTAGTTGATCACACAATTTTGATTCCAACACTTTAAAGGCTTCAATAAAACGTAAATCTTTGCTTGCCTGTTTGTAAAAAGACAAAATGTAAACATAGTTAAATAAATTGTACGTCCTAAAAGGATATTCAACTTCCATAAACAACGAACCAATGCCATCATGACAAGGACCAAGCGGCTTACGAGTAACCCAGTGTTCAAGCAAAAAATGAACAGCTTTTATTAAGGCATCATTATTTTGATAATTGTCGGTAAATCGAAAAATATTTAAAGCCATCCGAGTCGGAAACGGATTGGAAGAGTTTGTTTCTTCACCTTTCCCATAACTGAATTTTAAACATCGCCACCCGCCATCTTCGCTTTGAATTTCAAGCAAATGTTCAAGTGTTTTTGGGATTCTTTTGTCTGAAACGTAACCCATTTGACAGAGGGTGTTAGCGGCATGAATGGTATGCCATGGGTAGGTTGATCCGTTGGGAGCAATTTTAAAACTACTTTTTTCTTTCGAAGTATTAAAGATGATTTTTGCACAGCTTTACATGATGGGATGGCTTTGATCCATTCCTAATTCTTGCAAATAGGAAACGGATTCAAGAAGAGAAAAGGGTGAACCTTTACTTAAACGAAAGTCGGGTGTCGTCCCATAATCCCATCCTTGATTAAATCGGCTCGATAAAATGATGCCAATGTCATTTTATAATTCATATTTTGTTTTCTTTAATAAAAAGCTATGATTAGAATTAATTTTAACTTTCATTGTTTAAATTCAAATCCTATTTAATTATAACATTTAAAAAATATTAATAAAGATTTTTCAAAATTCGAACCGATTACTACTTGACTTATGCTTGATGAAGAACTATACTGTATATATCAAATATACACAGTTAGAGGAGAATGAACAATGGCAAAATTATCGGTAAATAAATTATGTAAAACCTATCCCAAATTCCATCTAAATAACGTCTCTTTTACCCTTGAAACCGGCTTTATTATGGGATTTATCGGAAGAAATGGCGCAGGAAAAACAACAACTCTCAAATCAATGATGGGCCTTGTTCATCCTGACTCAGGAGAAGTCTATATTAATAATCTTGATTTTATGCAAAATGAGTTTGCATGCAAACAAAAAATTGGTTTTGTTCTTGGAGGAGTGGATTATTACCCTAAGAAGAAGCTTAAAACCATTACCGATGTTACTAAACGTTTTTACGATAGCTGGGATGAACAAGCTTATCAAGGTTACCTAAAACGCTTTGACCTTGATCCGGAGAAACGAATCGATGAGCTATCGGCA
>JBFXGS010000096.1:0-4828 GCA_050177775.1 Bacilli bacterium
AAGCCCTCGAGATTGATTATGTTGATGAGAGTGAAGTTTTATCACCGGCTGATGATCTTAACCACATCGATAAAACCCAGTTTAAAGTTCCGTTTGTGTGCGGAGCCAAAGACTTAGGGGAAGCGTTACGTCGTATTTCCGAAGGGGCATCGATGATTAGAACCAAAGGGGAACCGGGAACCGGTGATATCATTCAAGCGGTGCGCCATATGCGTTTAATTCAAGGCGAAATTCGTCGGGTTCAATCGATGCGCGAAGATGAATTATACCGTTTACAAAAAGAATTAATGGTGTCTTTAGATTTAATTAAATATGTCCATAAATACGGAAAATTACCGGTTGTCAACTTTGCGGCTGGTGGCATTGCTACTCCGGCCGATGCCGCCTTAATGATGCAACTGGGGGCCGAAGGCGTCTTTGTCGGTTCGGGCATTTTTAAATCCAATAATCCGGCCAAACGCGCTCAAGCGATTGTGAAAGCGGTCACCAATTACCAAGATGCGAAAATGTTAGCGGCCCTAAGTGAAGATTTAGGAGAAGCGATGGTCGGCATCAACGAACAAGAAATTCAACTGTTAATGGCCGAGCGAGGAAAATAAGCTTGCGGATTGCTGTTTTAGCCCTCCAGGGGGCTTTTTTAGAACATGAACAAGTTTTGGACCGTATGGGAATTGATTATTTTGAAATTCGCCAACAAGCCGACTTGGAAAAAGATTATGACGGCTTAATTCTTCCCGGGGGCGAATCCACAACCATGGGGAAATTGCTCCGTGATTTAGATTTGTTTGACGACCTAAAACAAAAAATAGAAGCCGGACTTCCGGTTTTAGGAACATGTGCCGGATTAATTTTACTGGCAAAGAAGCTTACCAACAGCGAAAATCATCACTTCGCAACCATGGATGTCCGTGTTGTTCGTAATGCCTACGGACGACAATTAGGAAGTTTTACTACCGATGCTCTTTTTCACAACCACATGATCCCGATGGTGTTTATTAGAGCTCCGTATATTGAAAGTGTTGGTTTAAACGGAAAAGTCCTTGCCACCGTTGATGGCAAAATTGTGGCTGCCCAAGTTGGCAACCAACTGGGAACAGCCTTCCACCCCGAATTAACCAATAGTAATGTCGTTTTCGAATATTTTATTAATATCATTAAAAATCGCCAAAAGTAAAAAAAAAGACAAGACGAAAAGGAAAATATTGATTTATTCCTAATCTGTTCTTGTCTTTTTTCTATTTAAATCGATTGATTTTGAATCACCGAAAAGTCAAAATCAAGGGTTTCCAAAGTTGAAGCGTTATCGGCTTGTAAAAAGGTAATCATATAGATGGGAAAATAAAAGCAATTGTTTTTGACCATGATATTATCATTTTGGAAAATAAAAGCCTTTTTAATTTGAAAATCAGGATTGGTTAAAAGATTATTTAAGGCCAGGTGCCTTTCATAATCTTTTCCTGATTTAACTTCAATCGGAATTACTTCTCCTTGATATTCGATCAAAAAATCGACCTCACCTTGACTTTTACTATTTAAAAAGTACAATCGTTCAAATCCATGAGAATATAATTCTTTTGCAACCACATTTTCATAAAAAGACCCGTAATTTATCTTTTTTTCTTTGGTCAATAATTGAATCTGAAGGCTGGGATCCATACTCATATTGATAAGCATTCCCCCATCAATATGAAACAATTTAAATAAACTTCTTTTTTTACTCAAAATAAGGGGTATGACCAGGTTTTCGACATTAAAGACGGGAATCGCTACTCCGGCTTTTGATAACCAAACAAAACTTTGTTCATACCTTTTAAATTTCACATTTTCATTTAAGTTTTTTAAAATAAAACGTTTATTTTTGTTATTTAATTCCGAGGGAATTAAATCGTAAATTTCTTCAATAAAGAATTTGTTTTGGCTGTCGTACTGACTAATATCTTTCTTGTACAAATTATTGATATCGTTTATAACTTGATTTACTTTTTGCATATTTTTGGTTTCTAAATACGCAACGACAGCTTGGGGCATCCCCCCAATAATTAAATATAAGCTGAACAAGTCCATGATTTTTTGATGAATAAAGGCATCAACGGGGACGAAGTTTTTAAAAGATTCGCGAAGGTTGGCAATTATACTCGCATTGGTGTTAAATGCCCACATAAATTCTTCAAAGTCTAAAGGGTACATTTTAATTATTTGCATATAACCAGTTGGCCATGATGAGACATTTTGCAACTCAACCCCTAATAGGGAACCACTTAACACAAAGCGATATTTGTTTTGAATTGCTAAAAATTTGCTTAAAGTAATAATATCATTCTCTTTTACAACTTGAATTTCATCAATAAAAATGAAAGTTTCTCCTTCAACTAAAGGAATAGTCGTCAGTAATGATAATCTCATAATAAAATCTTCCGCATTATTGATTTGACTGAATAAAGCACGAGCTTCTTTATTTAAAATTAAATTTATTTCAATGTAATTTTTATAATGTTTTTTACCGAATTCACGAATAATATAGCTTTTCCCGACTTGTCGGGGACCATCAATTAATAAAATTTTGTTTTCAAAATGATTATTCCAAGCCAAAATCTTATCATATATTTTCCTTTTTAACATGATCAGCCCTCCGTTTACTATATTATATCATACAGCATCCGTTTTTCCAAGCCTTTTTATGCTGTTTTTTGCCGTTTTTCCAAGGTTTTTTATACTGTTTTTTGCAGTTTTTCCAAGGCTTTTTATGCTGTTTTTTGCCGTTTTTCCAAGAAATAAAAAAGCCACATCAAAATAAAGCTTCCGATATGGCTTGTTTTTATTTATAACCCAGTGTTTCCACGTTCCCGACCGGAACCGTAAACATCAGCCCCGCTTGTCTTAATTTGTCCGATACAAAAATCTCATTGACCGCATCCATCGTTTTTTGTAAAAGCTCTTCTTCTTTAATGATGGTAAAAATGGTTTTACTGTAAGGATTGGAACCCGATAATAAGTTTTTTAACGACCCAAACAAAGGAATACTTTCAATTCCTCCATGAACAATCGCCGCTCCCATCCCTTGACTGTCAATGATGGTGGCACCACCGACCCCTAAATGGAAAAGTTTTCCCAAAACATCTTCTAAATATTCTTCGCGATTTATAACAATGAATAAAGCAACCATATTATCTCCTTTTTCTCTACTATACATTAATTTCCCTCCGGTTGCAACGCTAAATTAGCTTTTGGATTGACAACATTCTCGCTTGGTTCTTGTTTATTCGCGCCATCAATTTCTCCGGCTTTTTTAATCGCGATTTTCGCGAAAATCGGTCCCGTTGTTTCATAGATTAAAACACTGAACATGATGATGGTGGTAATCGCCAGGGCGTATTCGGGAAGTTGTTGCCTGACTAAAACCGACAAGCCGATGGAAATTCCTCCTTGAGGAAGCATTGCAAAACCTAAATTCTTTTGGACCGTCGGTTCCGATTTCGTCACCACCGCTCCCACATAGCTGCCTAAGAACTTTCCGCCCGCTCGTGCTAAGATGTAAGCTAAACCGACAATTCCGACCGTTGATAGAATCGATAAGTCTAAGCTTGCTCCCGCTACCGTAAAGAAAATAACAAAGAAGGGAGAAGCTAAATCATTGACCGAGCCAAAGATCCGTTGAGAATTTCGGACAAAATTGACCACCACGGTTCCTAAAACAATATTGGTCAGAAGTGGCGATAACCCGAGCCATTTTGATAAGCCGGTGGCAATCCCGATGGCCGCAATCGTTAAGATTTGATGTTCATCACGATTTTCGGCTTTTTTCGAAACCCAAGACAGAATGAGACCTAAAATAAAGCCCAGAAGAAAAGATCCGCCAATTTCAATCAATGGTTTCACAATCATGTCAAGTAAAGAAACGGCTTCCGTCGAAATTGTTAGTTTCGCAAGCGCCATCGCAATCCCAAACGCCATGATCCCAAAAACATCATCTAAAGCCACAACCGGTAAAATGGTTTTTGTGAGCGGTCCAAAGGCTCGATACTGGCGAATAACCAGCAGCGTTGCGGCCGGAGCTGTGGCTGCCGACATGGAAGCAATTACGATTGAAAAAGCAAAGGGTTGTTTAAATAACACAAACATGACAAAGAAAACGACGCCGACGGCGCCAATTACTTCAAGTAAAGTAATCCAAAAAATCTTTTTACCAACCTTAAGCATATCTTTCATGATGAATTCCGACCCAATCGAAAAAGCAATGATGGATAAAGCAATTTCACTTAATATCGAAAAATGATCAACATCGGTACTGGAGACCAACTTAAAAAAGGATGGCCCCAATAATAAACCCGCTAACAAATAACCCGAAACACTTGGCAGTTTTACTAACTTTGCTAATTTTCCACCAATGAATCCCACAAGAATAATAATGCCTAACTTAATTAATACTTCCACGTTCTTCTCCTTTTTATTTCTTCTTACAGTGTGGCTTTTTGATTTTTAGGTAAAACAAAAAGCGCATACGACTAAAAAGTCTTACACGCTTGGTAAACTCCTATGAGGTTAGCTGACGGATTCGGGCGACCAAGTTGCCCTACTTGATAAATCAAGATTCACCCCATTAATTGGGTCCCCCACTATCAAATATTCGGAGATATCTTGGTATATTATAACATAAACGAATTTAAAAGTAAAGCCAATTGTGGTCTTCCGTTAATGGAAACGTGTTAGTATACAATACATATGAGACTTTTAATTGAATAAAACGCAAAAGCGATTTATACTCTATCATGAAAGAAGATCCCCACAAAATTCTTCACAAAAGGAGTATAAATCACCATGGATATTCTAA
>JBFXGS010000097.1:0-4798 GCA_050177775.1 Bacilli bacterium
GTCTTAGTATTTGGGTATGGGTACCTAAGGTGGGATTTTAATTATTTGCTTTATTTTGGATTTAAAGATATAATGGCTATGAAAAGGAGAGGTTATTATGGATAATGTTTTTTTAAAATTGCGTCGTTTTAATCTAAACATGGGGGTCTTTCATTTGCTTCAAGGAATAGCAATGGTGTTTTTGGCTTATACGGTCATTGATAAAATTGCCACTTTCCAACCGATTATCGTTCAAAATTATTTGACGTTTGTTATCGGTGAAGGTTTAGTCTTACGAGGACGAGAATTATTTACGTTGCCGTTTGGAATCCTTGTCGCGTTGTTTTTGTTTTTATCCGCATTGGCGCACTTCGTTATTTCCCTTCCTAACAAAGTATTTAATGTTTATGTGGAAGACTTGAAAAAAGGAATAAATAAATTTCGTTGGTTTGAGTATGCTTTAAGTTCTTCCATCATGATTGTTTTAACGGCGGTCTTGTTTGGAGTCGTTGATATTGCTTCTTTATTGTTAATCTTCGTTTTAAACGCCTGCATGAATTTGTTTGGCTTAATCATGGAACAAGTGAATTCCGGTTTTGAAAAAGGAAAAGTTAAATGGGGTCCTTTCATTTGGGGTTCGATTGCGGGAATAACGCCTTGGATTGTGATTGTTCTTTACATGTTTGGATCAGGTGGAGTAACAGAAGCACCATGGTTTGTATGGGCGATTTTAGCTTCTTATTTCCTGGCTTTTAATGCTTTTCCGTTTAATATGATTGCTCAATATTTAAAAATTGGGAAGTGGAAAGATTATTTATATGGAGAGCGCACATACATCATATTAAGTTTGGTGGCAAAATCCGTATTGGCTTGGCTGGTGTTATTTGGGGCCATGCAACCATAAACAATGACTAAAGTAGGTTCTTAAACCTACTTTTTTGTTTGTTATGTATTAATAATCATAACGGATTTTCACAAGATTTTACAGAGGAAACAACTTGAAAAAATCCCATAAAAAGAGTATAATGATAAAAGTTTTTAAAAGTAGGAAAAAGAATGAAAAAATTGATTTTAAGTGTCTTTTTAATTAGTTTGATGTTGTTGGTGAGTGGTTGCCAGGAAAAACAATGGGAAGTTTCTTTCGACAGTAATGGCGGAGAATCATATCAAACGATTGTTGTTGCCGATGGCGAAAGCCTTAATCTGCCCATTCCCGCCAAAACGGGTTTTACTTTTTTAGGTTGGTTCGATGAAGCAAACAATTCCTATAGCGGCATTGTCATCCCCACCCAAGATTTGTCTTTAACGGCCAAGTGGGAAATTCAGACGTTTGCCGTTTCTTTTCAATATGAGGATGAAACATTAATCAAAGAAGAAATGGTTAGTTATGGTGGTGCTGCCACCGCACCGACTCCAAAAAACATCGCTGGTTTTCAATTTTCGGGTTGGAGTGATTCCTTTAATAATGTCACCGAAAATTTAACGATTGTGGCTATATATGAACCATTAAGTTATGAAATAACTTTCTTGGATTTTGATGATACCGTTTTAAAACAAGAAACCGTTTTGTATGGCCAAGACGGAAGTGCTCCCACTGAACCAACCAAAGCCGGCTATCGTTTCATTGGCTGGGATCAAGAATTCACCAATGTCACAAGAACATTAACGATTCGCGCCCTTTATGAAGAAGAAAATTATGGAATTGAATATGTTTTAGACGGTGAAGTTTATTATGTTCATGGGTATAATGGGGATAATCCCGAAGTTGTCATCCCTTCCACATATAATGATTTACCGATCGTCGGTATCGATGAGAAAGCTTTTTTTAATAATTACTTGATTACCAAAGTTACGATTAGCGAGAATATCGTCATTATTGGTCCCGAAGCATTTTCCGGATGCATTGAATTAACAACGGTTTTACTTCCCGACTCCTTAACCACGATTGGTGAAGAAGCCTTTAATGCTTGTTCAAGACTTGCCGAAATAACCATCGGAGCAGCAACCATCGGCGAAGCAGCCTTTTCTGGTTGTACGGGGTTAAAGAGCATTACGTTGTTAAACACCGTTGTAAGTATCGGTGGTTGGGGTTTTTGGGGAAATAGCGGACTTAAAACATTATATATTCCTGACAGTGTTTCCAGCATCGGCTTGCATGCTTTCAGTTGGTGTACTAATCTTTTAACCATTAATACGCCGACAACCAATGTTTCTCGTTTACAAACCTTATTGACCGAAGCCAAAAACATATATGTGAAATATACGGTAGTGGGCTTAGACTAAAAATTTCCTTTGAGGTGAATGACATGAAAGATGCTTATAAGCATTTAAAGTGGTTTTTTAAAATTGAATATAAAAAATACATTTTACTGGCTCTTTTATTGCTGGTTCTTTCTGTTACTCCCGCGCTTCCTTCCAAAGTGTTAGGAATGGCCATTGATGATATTGCTTCAGGCACTTTAAGCGTTAATCGTTTAGTTTCCCTAGTTTTGTCATTAGCTTTAATTCCGATTGCCCGATATTTTATTGCCATTGTTTATCATTTTCACATTAACCGTTTAGGCCATAAGTTATCCTATCAACTTCGAGAAAAATATATTGACCATTTGTTTGATCTTGATGCGGCCTTATATGAAAAATATACAAAAGGGGATTTGATTTCCCGAGCAACCAACGATTTACAGAATTTAACGGTGTTAGCTACTTCTTTCTTGCAAACCGTTGTTTTTAACAGCGGAATGGTGATTACCGCCATCGTCATTATGCTCGACATTCATCCCGTTTTAACGGTTGCCAGTGTCATATTAATGCCGTTTGCCATTTTCTGGTTAAATAAAAAACGCCAGAAAAAAAGAGCTTATTATAAAATTCATCATGAAATATATGCCGACATGCAAGAAAAAGTATTGGAGTCAATCGAAGGTGTAAAAGCCGTTCGAGCGTATGGACAAGAAGACGCCGATTTCGCAAAAACCAAGAAGGCGATTGACGATGATATCAATTCATGGTGGAAGATTTTGAAATTTGAATCGATTTATGGCCCGTTATTTGAAATGGTTTATGCGGTTTCTTACTTTGTTGCGATTGCTTACGGAAGCTACATGGTCATCAATTCGCAAATATCCACGGGGGAATTAGTAACCTTTTTAGTTTATGTCGGGATGTTATATGGACCTTTGGTAGCTTTAAGCAATATTTTAAATAATACCAACAACATAATCATTTCCGATGAACGATTCTATGAAGTTATGGACTTACAACCCGAAGTGAAAGACGAGGCCGAAGCAAAACCAATATTTTCTTTTAAAACCATTGAATTTAAAGATGTTAGCTTTAAATATCCGTTTGATAATTTCTGCGTCATCAAAAACATTTCTTTCACAATCAACAGCGGGGAAACGATTGGGATCGTGGGACCGACGGGAGCCGGCAAATCAACCCTCATTCGCCAATTATTAAGAGAGTTTAACATTACCAGTGGCCAAATCCTTTTTGACGGCATCGATATTTCCCATTTAAAAATGGAAGACGCGCGAAATCTGGTAGGTTATGTTCCTCAAAATCATGTCTTGTTTCGCCGTTCCGTGGATGATAATATTTTAATCGGCAATCCCAAAGCCAGTCAAACCGAAGTCGATATTGCCGTGTCCTTAGCGGACTTTAAGAAAGACTTAAAAGAGTTGCCGTCTGGGATTGATACGATGGTGGCAGAGCTGGGGGGATCGCTATCGGGTGGCCAGAGGCAACGGCTGTCAATCGCCCGCGCGCTTGTGAAAAACCCGGAAATCCTCATCCTTGATGACTCGCTTAGTGCGGTTGATTCGCTGACAGAAAGCAATATTATCAGAAATTTAAAGCAAGCACGAAACGGAAAAACCAATATTATTATCGCTCACCGTTTTTCGGCGGTGGCGGATGCTGATAAAATAATTGTGCTTCAGGATGGAAAAATAACGGACATCGGAACCCATTTGGAACTGTTACGTTATGATAATTGGTACAAGATGCAATACTTAAACCAAATAAAAGGTGATCGTTATGAAGAATTTTAAGCGCGTTTTCAAGTACATGAAAGGTCGCTATCACCTTTTGGTTTATTCGGTTATTTTGATAATCATTGTTCAAGTCTTGGGATTCTTAACCCCCCTGGTTGTGAAAACAATCCTTGACGATTATATTTTAGGAATCGAATATCCATGGGTTGAAGTAACCGATAGTGATGATAAAACCGTTAATTTTGACGGAAGGATTTTCAAGCAAAAACGGTTCTTGGATAGTGATGATACATCTTTGGGCGATGTCAGCATCGTTATCAACAAAACCAACTTTTATATTGTCTATGATATTGTGGAAAGCGGCAATCGCACTTTTGAAAACAATCAAATTGTCATTCGTCAACCCAATGGTTCCGTTTTTCGTTATGATGCAACCAAATTAGATCATCTTGCCGTCTTTAGTTTTTATCAACCAATTGTAAACAAACTAATTTTTTGGATAATCTTCTTGTTTGTGAAAAGCATCATAGTCATATTCGGAACATACGCCCAACGCATATCGACGAACCGTGTGGTTAGTTTAATTGCGAGAGATGCCCGCACCGATGCGATGCGAAGTGTTGAGCGCTTACCAATTAAATATTTTGAAGCTGAACCAGCCGGAAAAATGTCCGCCCGCATCACTCATGATGTCGATGGAATGATTGGACTATATCGGCTGAGCGTCAATGTGATGGCTTATGCCATTCTCAGTTTTATTTTTGCTTATGTCGGAATGTTTATTTTGGATGCTAAACTAGCATTGTTAACTTTTATTGCTTACC
>JBFXGS010000098.1:0-4788 GCA_050177775.1 Bacilli bacterium
CAACAATTAAAATGGTTGTTCCACGTTCTTTAATCGTTTTGATGATTTTAAAAATCTCTTGCACAATTAAAGGAGCCAATCCTAACGAAGGTTCATCCAAAAGCAATATTTTGGGTCTGGACATCAGAGCTCTCCCAATGGCTAACATTTGTTGCTCGCCACCCGATAGCGTTGAGGCTTGTTGTTTTCTTCGTTCTTTTAAAACCGGAAAATAGGAGAATACTTCTTCCAACGTTTGAGCTTGAAGCATGCGGCTGGAAAGGCTTTTTTTATTTCCCTCAACATTTGTTTCTTTTTTTGCCCTTAAAGAATAAGCACCCACGAACAGATTTTCTTCAACTGTTAAACCACGAAAGATCATGCGACCTTCGGGAGATTGAATAATGCCTTGTTTCGCAATCTTATAACTGCTGAGTTTCGTTAAATCATGATTATGAAAAACAATCTTCCCGGATTTTGTTTTCACAATCCCGCTAATCGTCCTTATCAAAGTCGATTTACCGGCTCCGTTAGCTCCTAAGATGGCCACAATCGACCCTTCTTCAATCTCTATATCAATGCCTTTAATGGCGCGAATAATTCCGTAGTCAACAATCAAATTCTCAATCTTCAAAACAACTTTTTTGTTCACATCATGCATGTTATTCACCACCTAAATAAGCTTCAATAACAAGTTTGTTTTTCTGAATTTCGGCTGGTTTTCCAATCGCTAACAGTTTCCCAAACGAGATCGCACATATTGTATCACATAAATTCATGACTAAACCCATATCATGCTCAACCAAGAAGATGGTAACTTGGTACTCATCGCGAATTTGCTTGATTAATTTCGATAGATCACTGGTTTCTTCTTCGTTTAAGCCTGCTGCCGGTTCATCAAGAATAATCAACCGCGGATTAACCATGAGCGTTCGCGCTAGTTCAACCTTCTTTAAGATGCCATAGGGAAGTCCATAGGGAATCATCGATTGATAAGCAAGCAAATTTAACTTGGCTAAAATGTGTAAAGCCTTTTGTCTTAAGATTGATTCTTCTTGATGCAAGTGCTTTGTTCCAAAAACATGGTCGAAAAACCCGGTTTTATAAAGAGTATGGCCACTGACAAGTAAATTATCTAACACCGATATTTCCCAAATCAACTCGACATTTTGAAAGGTTCGGACGATCCCTTCTTTGATAATTTCATGCGTTTTAAAGTTATTTAAATTAATGATTTCATCTTTATTGTTGGAATAATAAATGTTCCCCGATGTCGGTTTATAAAACTGGGTGATACAATTGAAAACCGTGGTTTTTCCGGCGCCATTGGGGCCAATCAAACCAAAGATTTCACCTTTTTGGACTTCAAAGCTTAAATTATCAACGGCTTTTAAACCCCCAAAATGCATCGACAAATTCTCAAGTCGCAAAACGGATGTTTCTTTCAAAACTTCATTTTTCAAAGTTTTTTCATCTAAAAGAAGGGCATGTTTTGTTTTCACATGATGATATTTTCGTTCAATGCTGGCGATTTTCGCCAAAATCTTGGTTGTAAAGGTGGTCGTTTTTTTATTTACCCATTCTTTCACAACTTGTTCATAAGCCGCTAAATAATTCTTAACCTCATCACTGGCTTTTTCATATTCCATCAAGGCTTCCTTTTTGTTAGAAAAATGATATTTCTCATCTAAATATGCTTTTGTTTGTTGTTCTTCTAAGTTTAGTGCAGCTAATTTGTCTAAATACCAAGCTTCCACCATGGTTGGCTCCTGCCTTTTGGTTCTTCTTTGCTTGGATTGTTCTAAAGCGCGTTTTTTCCAATAATAATGTTCATCAATTTTTCTTAGTTCACCTTGTTTTAAATCTTGCAAGGCTTGGGTCTCAATTCTTAATTTTTTCGCTAAAGCAATTAATTTGTCATTTTGAATGTTTGTTTCTTCTTGGAAATTATCCAATCCTTGCTTTTGAAAATTAAGTTTCGAAATCATTAACAAGTCTTTCAAGAAACTATTTTTTGATTGCAAATTATCCATTCTTCGCGAAAGGAATTGGCGATAAATATTACTTAGGATCTTTACCATAGCGATATTCCTTCCACTTTAGTTTCTGTTTTGCAAAAAACTTCTTAAATTTGAATTTTGCATCTAAAGCCAGACGACTAAAACCGCCCGGATAAAACATAATCATAAGAATAATGATGACACCACTTAAAATTAAAATCCAATTCCCATTAATCTCGACTCCTCTAAAAAGCGCATTAACGATAACATCAAATCGATAAACAAAGAGCGAGGCAAAGAAGATTCCGAAAATGGAGCGACTGCCACCAATAACAACCGCCGCCAAGATATTCAAAGAATAAGCTAAATTGAAGACCCCAGGTTGGCTGGATGTTGACGGCGACATATTTCTTTCAAAAGCCATGTACAACATGCCGCCTAAAGCCGCAAGGACGGTCGCAATAATAAACGCCAATAAGCGATATTTTAAAACGCTAATCCCCATGGCTTGGGCCGCTGATTCGCTATTTTTCATGGCGATCATGGCCCTTCCGGTCGGACTTTTCGAAACATTGGATACCGCCATCATCATGATTACTAAAATAAGGACAATCAACATCCCCGTCATCGGTACATTTATTGGCATCCCAAAAAGTTCAAACCTTGAAAGAACATATGTTCCATCGCCAAACATACTGATGAAAACCTGATTTAAGATCGATGACAGCCCTAAGGTGATAATGGCTAAGTACATTCCTTCGATTCGTAATGAAACAAAACCGACAATCACCCCTATAATGATCGCAAACAACAAAGTCACAATTAAGGAGACTATAAAGGGAAAACCCAAATCATTGGTTAATAAACCTAATGAATAAGCTCCAACCCCCGCAAATCCCGCGGTCCCAAGTGAAGCTAAACCCGAAAATCCTAAGAGGATGGAAAATCCTAATGCCACAATCGTGAAAGTCAATGATTGACCAATGGCTCCTCGTAAGGTGTACCCGGAAAGCGGAAAGATAAACAATAGAATCATTCCTAAAACAATAATCCCAAAAAAGGGATGTTTCATGGTTTTAAGTAACCAATTTTTGATTTTAAAATGATGTTTAAACTTTGGTGGCATCTTACACCTTCTTGGTTACTTTCTTGCCGAACAAACCTAAAGGTTTTACAAGAACAAGTAACAAAACAATGGAATAAACGATCACCGGTGCCCAAACGGATAAATTATTGACATTTGGTAACAAGGTTAATAACATCTGAATAATAATCGCTCCGACAATCGGTCCCCCAAACGAGTTAAAACCCCCCAATACCGAAGCTAAGAATCCGTTAACTTGAACCGAGATCATAAATCCGGAATTAAGTTGCGTCATCTGCTGGGCTAAAAAGAAAGCCGCAAGCGATCCTAAAAAACCGGCAATTCCCCAACTTAAAGCGGTAATCATTTTAGTATTGACTCCCATCATTCCCGCCATCATTTCGTTGGAAGCCGTCGCTCGAACACCCAGTCCCCATTTGGTAAACCGAAGTGTTAAAAAGAGAATTCCTAAAACGACCGTACTAATGATGAAAACATAAATTATGCGTAACGGTAAATTTTTGGAAAAACCAAAAATATTAATATTAACGGATTCGGTCGCAATCGGTGGCAACAAGTAGTAATCGGTCGGCATCTTAAATACCAACGGGATTAAACCGCTAAAAACTAAAACCAAACCCATAGTAATAATTTGTTTGCTAACGGGATTAGGGTATTTGGAATTTCTGATGATGACAACATCAATCAAAAGCCCCACAATAAAACTAAAAATGGTTCCCGCTAAAATGGCAAGCACGAGCACTAACCCCATTGGTAACCCACTGCCAATTAAATAGCGAGCTAACATCACCGAGGCGAAATATGAACCTAAAGTAGCCACAATCCCTTGCGAGAAATTGGTCGTTACCGATGTTCGAAAGATTAAAACTATGCCCGTGGTTGCTAAAGCTAAAATGCTGATTTTTTCCAAAGACATGAGAGCGGAATAAACAACATCAACGGGTGGTACCGTGAGAAACAAAGAAATGATTAATAACACAAAGAATCCGACTAACAACCAATTGGTAAGTTTCTCTCGTGGTTTTCCTGGCTTTTCTTGTTTGCTTATAACGAATTTATCGATTGCTAAGTAAGCAATTACCAGTAAAAAAATGTCAAGGGCAAACAAAATTCCAAACGACATACTAAGCCTTTCCCCATTTGATGATGTTGGCGGCCCAAACATACCCAATGCCAGCAGCTAATGTGCAAATTACCGTACCTTCTTTTATTTGGTGGCTCTTTAGCCCTAAATGAAGGGATAAAATTTGATCAACTTGACCTAAATGACCATATTCTTCTAAATAAATGGTTTGGTCATCGGTTAAGTTTAAATCCGCTAACATCGAATTATGTCCCGAACGTTTAATATGCAGAATCGCTAAGAAATCAAGATCGCTTCTGGTCAGATGTGATTTTCTTAAAGCTTCATCAATGCAACGATACCAATTGGGCATCGAAACTTCATTCAAACGGTTTTTCATTTTGATTGGATCCATTAATCGTAATGATTTTCGAGCTTCTAAATAATTATCAGGCGTAATCGGGCGACAAATGCCACCGATTTCCACTCCTGCTGTTCGCGATAACGATCCATCAGCAATTATATGAGAACCTAATAATAAGTTCTTTCCATAGTTTTTCTTAAGAATGATGGCCCCGGCTCCAGCACTTAAGTTGTACATCATCGACATGTTCTTATCGGTGAAGTCCACAAAATCGCCA
>JBFXGS010000099.1:0-4598 GCA_050177775.1 Bacilli bacterium
CTGACTAAGAGCATCTCCTAGTCAAAATAAAATATTTCTGTACTTTTTAGTTTTGTTTGGCGTATAAATTATACCACAAATTTGTAAAAGAATCTAGTGTTTACCAACACTTATCTTGAACAGAACATTTAGTTAAAAAGTGGGACAAAAACACAAAATAGTCATTACTTTCGTATCGAATTATCGTGTTTTTATATTTATTTGCTGCTGATGTGGGAAGAAAATAAAACCTCACTTTTGAAAATGGGGTTTATCATCAGTCTGAGCTCTTGGAAACAAGAGTTTTTTTAAAAACTGTTTTCATTAAAATGCTCTTTATAATTTAGATTAAATTTAGTATAATATGAATATCATTTGATTGAGGTAAATTATGAAAAAAACTTGTTATGTAACAACACCCATTTATTATGCCAGTGGCAACGTCCATATTGGAAATTCTTACACAACGATTGTTTGTGATGCATTTGCGCGTTTTCATCGGCTTTTAGGTCATGATACTCGTTATTTGACCGGAATGGACGAACATGGTCAAAAAATAGCTGAAGCAGCAAGCAAAAAAGGGGTTGCTCCCCAAGAATTGGTTGATCAAGTCGCCAATGAAACCAAACAACTTTGGAATGAATTAAACATTTCGTTTGATGATTTTATTAGAACCACTGAGGATCGTCATGTAAAAGTTGTTCAGCAAATATTCGAACGTTTGTTGGCTTCGGGTGATATTTACTTGGGAAGCTATGAGGGAGATTATTGTGTTTCTTGTGAGTCTTTTTTCACAAAAACCCAAATGAAAGAACCAAGCATCTGCCCCGACTGTGGAAAACCCACGAGGGTTGTGCAAGAACAAGGTTATTTTTTAAAGTTAACCAAATACCAAAAAGCATTATTGGACTTTATTAATCAGAATCCTGATTTCATTCAACCGATCACTAGAAAAAATGAGGTTGTATCATTTGTGGAAAGTGGATTAGAAGATTTATGTGTTAGCCGCACTTCTTTTAAATGGGGAATTCCTGTTTTGAGCGATCCGAAACACGTTGTTTATGTTTGGATTGATGCCCTCAGTAATTATTTGTCAGCTTTGGGATATTTAACCGCGGATGATCGTAATTATCAAAAGTATTGGGTTAACGGTGATGAAATCATCCACGTTGTGGGAAAAGATATTTTGCGCTTTCATGCCGTGTATTGGCCCATTTTGTTAATGGCCCTAAATGTTCCGATTCGCTTTAAACTGATTGCTCATGGATGGGTCTTGATGAAAGAAGGAAAAATGTCTAAATCAAGCGGTAATTTCATCTACCCAAGAGAGATAATTGATCGCTATGGTTTGGATGCTTTTCGACTGTTTATGACTAAAGAAATGCCTTTGGGAAATGATATGGTCTTTTCTTATGAACGCTTTATTGAAAAATACAATGTTGACTTGGCAAATGATTTAGGGAATTTAGTTAGTAGGACCATTGCTATGGCCAATAAATATTTTGATGGCCAAGTGGATAAGCCAAAGCACGCGTATTCCCCTTTTGAACAAGAAGTAGAACAGCTTGCGAAAGAAGTATTTGAAAAATATCAAACTTCCTTTTTAGGCTTTCGTTTTCAAACGGGACTTTTGGAAGTTTGGAATCTAATCAACCGCACCAATAAGCTTATCGATGAAACTTTACCTTGGAATTTAGCGAAAGATCCTCAGAAGATTGAAAATTTAAATTCCGTCATTTATCATTTGCTAGAGAGCATCCGAGTAACAGCATTAATGCTTTACCCAATTATTCCTGATACATCAAAAACCATATATCATGAACTCGGATTAGATTTACAAAATTTTGAAAAAATATGTTTTGGAAATACCAATCAATTTAAAGTCATCAAACAAGCATTAGTCCTTTTTAAACGTTTGGATATGGAAGAGGAACTAAAGTTTCAAAATTCAAAGTTGATTCCTCCTCGAAAATCAACCCCAATTAAACAAGAAATTACCATTGATGATTTTAATAAAGTTGATTTACGGGTTGGCGAAGTAATCGAAGCTAAAAAACTCGAGGGATCGGATAAATTACTTGTTTTACAAGTTAAGATTGAAGACAAAATTCGTCAAATCGTTTCGGGCATTGCTTTTGATTATAATCCAACAGATTTAATTGGTAAAAAGATTGTCGTCGTTGCCAATTTAAAACCAATAAAACTAAGAGGGATGCTTTCCGAAGGAATGCTTCTTGCTGCTGGTGGAGAAGGTCTTCCTTTTGAAGTGGTTGAAGTGAAAAAGCATGACACTTATTCAAAGGTGAACTAACATGCTTTTAAATACTACTTTTTCCACCCAGTTTTTCATTCCCATCATTATTTTGTTGGGCTTGTCTTCTGTTTTCAGTTTACTTATTACTGTTTTTAAATTAAAATTTTTACCGGCTTTTGCCATTGAAATATTAATTGGGGTTGTTATTTCCCATTGGTTCAATGGATTTATGGAAGATATTGAAATGGTTTCTTTTGTTGAGGGACTTTATACCACTGGTTTAGTCATGATTATGTTTTTAAGTGGTTATGATGTTGATTTTGAGTTAAATGGTAACTTCGAAACGGGAAAACTTCGTCACATCAATTTAATTAAAACAACCATCCTAATTCTTGTGCTAATATATGCCGGATCATTTGCTTCATCTGTCTTTTATCTTAATTATTTTTCCAACAAATTACTTGGGATTATCATTTTAGGTTTAATATTTGCTTCGTCGTTTGCTGGAATGATTGTTCCCATCCTTCATGATGGTGGTTTATCGCACACGGTTATTGGTAAACTTCTATCCGCCATTGCCAATTTTTCGGAAGCTCTTTCCATTATTTTCCTGACTATTCTAATGATAATTTTAAAAGTAGATCGCCAATACGCTTTTATTTTATTATTAATTGGGTTAATATTACTAATATTCCGCGTTTTGAAAAAATTTAAAGTAGGACGTTTTTTTGAAAATATTACTGAGGGAATTGATCATTTACCAACTCGCTTGATTTTTGTTTTATTATTAACGATGGTCTTCTTAAGTGATTTATCTGGAGGCGAATACATTCTTGGAGCGTTTGTAACCGGAATTTTTGTTAGATATTCTGGTTTTACTGATAAAATTATGACTAGTATTACCAGAATCATTTATGGTGTTTTTGCCCCGATGTTTTTTATTCTTGTTGGAACAAGAATTGATATACTTGAATTTTTTGCTGATCCAAAATGGTTATTAGTCGTATTATTTATATTTGTTACTATGCTTCTTGTGAAATTGCCAGTCTTATATTTATTGAAGTGCTACAAAATAACAACGGTCGTCCCTTCCATGATTCTGCTCTCTTGCACAATTGTAGTTTCGATTGCTGCTTCCCATATTGGTGAAAACTTGAATATCTTTTCTCGTGAATTTGGGGACTCTATTATTCTTGCCAGTATCCTTATTTGTGTAATCGGGACGATTTTGTTTAAGGTTCGTTTTCCTTTTGGGGAGTACAATCAAAAAACCAAAAATGAATTAGAAGGAAGTAAGGATGATGCTTGCATTCTTTAAAAAGCGAAATTTTCGTGTAGTATTTGGGATGGCATTAGGGACCATCATTTATTGTATGAGCATTGTTTGGCTCCTTGATTTAGGCCAGTTTTACGCTGGCGGAGTAACGGGGGTTTCTCAACTAATCTCGGTGGCTTTGAGCAAAATGGATATTCAAATTAGTAAAACCATTTTTATCAGCGTTTTAAATGTTCCTTTGTTTATAATCGGGTGGAAGGGAGTAAGCAAGAGATTTGCTATTTTGAGCCTTTCTTCCGTTTTATTGCAAGTTATAACCATTGCCTTGTTAGAATATTTTGCCAGTAAAGGTTTTAACCCTTTTTTAAGCATCGTACAAGACCAAGATTCTTCAATCAAGCAAGGAGGTTTTTTGACACTTGCCATTCTTGGTGGTCTTTTATGTGGGGTAGGTTCAGGAATATCCTTACGTGCGGGTGCTTCAACTGGGGGAATGGATATCATTAGTCAATTTGTTTCTTTCAAAAAAAACATTCCCTTTGCAAAGTTTTCGTTATTTGTTGATTTAGGCATTATTGTATTAGCCGGTTTTATTGGCAGTATTGAGATTGCTTCATATACTATCATTCGTTTAATTATTACCGTGTTAGTTCTTGATCGAATCCATACCGTGTACAATTATCTTCGTGTTGAAATAGTTACTACGGAAAAAGAAGCAATGCGACTTGCCCTGATTGGTCGATTTAACCATGGAATTACGATTTTTCCGGCAGTAGGAGGTTTTTCAAATCAAGAAAAATGGGTTTTGCAATCTGTTGTTTCAAGTTATGAAGCAGAAGAATACAAAAATTTAGCGATGCAAGTTGACAATAAATCTTTTATTACTTATACAGCCGTCAAACAAATATATGGATTCTTTAATCGAAACGTCATCACGTAAAAAATTGGTAAAGAAGTTTTTCAGTATATTATAATTGGAAATGCAACAAAGGCATAGGAATTGATTATTATTAATCACGATTTTTTTAAATAATATTTAACCTGAGGAAATCAGGGCAAAGCTCTTTTAATCGCTCGATGGGAGTCATA
>JBFXGS010000100.1:0-4481 GCA_050177775.1 Bacilli bacterium
GGCTATTGGTATTATCAAGCATCACAATAACCAATTCGGTTTAGGCTTACAAGCCGCGTTAAATCGCAATGAAATTGAAATAAAAGAATTAGTGGTTGCCTACTCCGATTTAATTAAAAATGAACCATTGCGAAAATTCCTTAAAAAAGAATTAAGAAAAGTGGAAGAGTTTTTATTTTTAGATGTTAGTGTTCCTAAAGAATATGCTTCTTCACAATTTGATGTAAAAAAATATTACTTAACCATTTTAAGAAACCTCGTCAATGTCTATAATGAAGATATTCTCAAGGAACCTTACTTAAATCATCAAGATCCCGATGTTCGCCGCATTTTAGTTGATGCGAAAAGCAAGTTGCCTAATTTTGAAGGCATAACTAGCATTTTAAATGGTTGTGACGGTGGCGAAGTCGATAATTATCGCATTGAAGTAATAACCAAGATTGCGGAGGCAAACCGCGATTACTACATGAATTTAATCAACATATTCCAAAATCCCGGAAACATTCATAAACAAAAAGTAATTGCTTCGGTATTATCCTTTCGAATGGATTATTTTATTTTAAAATTAAATTCATCCAGTCGTAACCAAATCATAAAAGCCTTGAAGCTGATTGTCGGTTTTGGTTTAAATGCCGATTTGATTGACTTTTTAAATCGAAATAAAGACCCCAACATTGAAAAAGAACTGCTTAATATCTTGTCTTCTTTGCTTCCAACCGATGAAAAATTACGTACTGAACTTAACCTTTATTTAAATAAAGACATTTTATTAAAAATGGGAATTGTGAAAGAAAAGATTGTTCCCGCTCCTCGCGAAAAAGCAAAAACCGAAAAACTTAAAAAACGTTGGTTAATCTCGATTCTTGTTTTCTCAATCGTTTTATTACCGGTCGTCTTTGTTATTCGTTATTTTAATATTCTTCTTTCCACAAGCCTGCTTGATTTATTAATTTATTATGCGGTCGATGTCAATACCTATATCGTTTATTATTACGCTTTTGTAAATATCATCTATGTTCTCTTAGTGGTGTTGTCCATCACGGGCTCCAAACAGCAAGTCGATTTATGGCATATCAAGAATAAAACGATGCTGTTTGAAAATGATATGTTAGCCCCGATTTCGATAATTGCTCCCGCATACAATGAAGAGCTGTCGATTATTGACAGTGTTAATTCTTTATTAAATCTTAACTATCCACAATATGAAGTCATTGTCGTTAATGATGGTTCAAAGGATACAACGCTCCAAAGTTTAATTGATTTTTTTAGGCTTGAACGAAAAAACATCATCGCCTCTCAAAAAATACCCACTAAAAATGTTCGTGGTGTTTATAAAAACAAATTAATTGCCAATTTAACGGTCATCGATAAAGAAAACGGCGGAAAAGCCGATGCTTTAAATGTTGGGATTAACTATGCGAAAAGTGAATTCGTCTGTGGGATTGATGCTGATTCGTTACTTGAAGTTGATTCGTTATTAAAATTGATGTCCGTAACGATTGATCACAAATACCAAACCATTGCTTTAGGAGGAAACATATTTCCGGCTAATGGTTGCATTATTGATCATGGGCAAGTTGAAAAAAAAGGGTTGCCGAAAACGTTAATTACGCGCTTGCAAGCCATTGAATATTTACGAGCTTTCACTTCAGGAAGAATTGGTTGGGCAAAACTCCACTCTCTGTTAATCGTATCGGGAGCATTTGGGCTCTTTCATCGAACAACGCTTATAAATGCAGGCGGTTATTTAACTAGTTCTGGCATTTATAAAAAAGATACGGTCGGTGAAGATATGGAACTTGTGGTTAGATTATCAAGAAAAGCTTTAGAAATGAAAATGAAATATCATGTTGATTATGTTTATCATGCCGCATGTTATACGGAAGTACCAAATGATTGGAAAAGTTTATTAAAACAACGCAATCGTTGGCATCGTGGTTTAATTGACATTTTATCTTTTCATCGAAAATTAATCTTTAATCCTTTTTATAAACAAGTTGGAACCATTGGCTTCCCTTACTTCTTGATTTTTGAAATGATTGGCCCTCTTTTTGAAATTCAAGGTTATGTAATGCTCTTTTTATGTTTAGCTTTGGGCTTATTAAGTGCCGATATTCTTATTTCTTTGTTCATCGTTACAATCTTGATGGGTATCATTATTTCTTTGCTGGCACTTTATGTTACGGAACGTGAATCAAAATATTTAGGTTATCGTGATACTTTATTATTAATTTTATTCGGATTTTTAGAAAATTTTGGTTATCGTCAATTTGTGAGTTTGTATCGTGTGCGCGGTTTTTTTGCTGCTTTAAATGAAACCGGAGCATGGGGAACGGTCACACGAGCAGGTTTTAAAAAAATAAAATAAAAGCGACGAAAGCGTCGCTTCTGAGCGTTGACAAAGTCAACGCTCTTTTTATTTTGTTATAAAGTGGGGCAAAAACACAAAATAGTCATTGCTTTCGTATCGAATTATCGTGTTTTTATATTTATTTGCTGCTGATGTGGGAAGAAAATAAAACCCCACTTTTGAAAATGGGGTTTGTCATCAGTCTAAAGCACCACATAAAGTGGTACTTTTCTATAAGTAATCATTGTAAATGTTTTTTTGCCATTTTTCAGAAGCGATAGCTTCGGTAGTATCAATTTCGTGTTTAACTTTGGAATAATGCTTTGTTCCTCGGGCCACGACTTCATAAGAAGTAACTTTCCCTAAGTCACTTAAAACATTCGTAACCATCGAAAAGTCAAATGAAGCACAGGAGAAAATATCAAAATAGATAACTCTATTTTCATAATCATAGTGCAAAGAAATATGACTTTGCGCAATCAAGATAATTCCTGATAAATAATGTGTATTACGAATCGTACTCTTGATGACAAGCGGACGAGTAATCGGGGTCATGCCAATTTCATAAACAAGTTTCTCTAAAAAATCGAACATGTTTTCCATCGTAATGCGTTTTTCAAAAGCAATCTCCGATAAAACGTGCGGCCCAAAGTCTTCTTTCGGATTATATGGTAATTGGTTGAAAACCGTTATGTCGCGGTCTCTTATTTCAATGGAGGATAGCGATGGATTGTAAGGAAGTTTTTCTAAGAGATAATTTTCCAAAGCTTCGGTATCGAAGTCCTTTGAGAAAATATCAACAAAGTAACATTGTCTAAAAGGGAAAGTGTGAATGGTGATATGTCCACCTTCTAGAAAGACAAATGAACTGATTCCGTCATCTTCTTTGACCTTGCCATAATAATAAGGTACCAATTGAGGGGGAGTAACCGTCACCAATTTAAGAATATAAGGGATTTCGTTCATAATTTTGTTGATATAACGGATATCGTCTAAAAGGGTTTGCGTTGATCCATAGCAGTCCAACATGACATGTTTCATTAGTTTTTCTCCTTTAATTGCCATTTTTTGATTAATTGAGCAAATACTTCATATAGTATTTTTAATGCTGTCCACGAAGTGACATCATTGACATCTAATTTTGGTGATATTTCCACAATATCAAACACTTGAACAGGAAGAATTTGAATAAAGTAAGTTATCATATCTTTTGTCAGCGTTGGGGTTAATCCAAAGGCTTCGGGTGTGCCCGTACCGGGTACAAATGACGGATCAATCGCATCTATATCAAACGATAAATAAACTAAATAGCGATCATCAAAATGCGTTTTCAAATGTTTGATGGCTTCCAATCCTTGTTCATTTAGGGTGGTCGCCGTAATTACTTCAAGTTTTGGGTGAGCCGCAAACAGTTTGATTTCTTGTAGCTCGAAGCCTCTTATCCCCAGCATCTTGACATCCTCTTGACGATATCCAAGTTCAATCGCTCGAAAATTAGGACAAGCATGGGAGAATTTACTGCCATGATAAATATCACAAATGTCGGGATGAGCATCGATATGAATGATCGCTGGTAATTTGTCATGAATCTTACAATAATGGAAGAAGGCTGCCTGTAACGGAATGGCAATGGAATGATCACCGCCAAGAAAAACCGAAAATTTATTTAAATTCAATATATCTAAAGCTTTTTGTTCGATTTTGGAAAACGAAGCCCAGTTGTTGCCAATGTTTCCTAAGTCCAAAAGCTTGATGCCGGTAATGTCTAATCCATCTTTAGAAGTCGGTGGAAGATATTGCGATAAACGACGCAATTTGTTTGGAGCAAAGCGCGCCCCTTTACCAACGGAAGCATTGCGATCTAGAGCAACTGAAGCTAAAGAAATGTTTGCAAAATCAGGGTTAGCGGTAGTTAAATCACGCCATGGTTTCATTTTATTCCCTCGTATCTTATTATTTTTTAATGCATTTAATTATAACATTTATTTATTATTTATCAATTGTTTTACTAGTTTTTTTCGCCATAATTAATAAAAGTTCTCAAATAAAGCTTATTTGAGAACTAATAATTAATGTTCGGAATTAGCAACTTGCGCTCGGTAGATGTTGGCATAAACGCCATTGGCTTCAA
>JBFXGS010000101.1:0-4437 GCA_050177775.1 Bacilli bacterium
AACTAATTGTTCTTTAGGAAGAAAGAGAAGGCAAAAATTAAATTATTTGTTTATATTTTTTAAAAACATGATATAATATTTGAAGAAGAAAGGAATTTATTATGGGAAAATATTGTACAAACTGCGGTGCAGAATTAAATGAAAACCAAGAAGTATGTTTAAAATGTGGTGTGATGGCTCAAAAGAAATCCATCAATAAAGACCCATTTGCAACAACAACTGCCAATGGTAAAAACAAATTAATTGCTGGCTTATTCGGCATTTTCTTGGGGGCTTTTGGTGTTCATAAATTTTATTTGGGTCAAACCGGAACCGGTGTTGTTTATGCCATCTTCTTTTGGACGGGCATCCCGTCTATCATCGGCTTTATTGAAGGAATCTTATTAATTTCGATGACCGATGAAGAATTTAACAACCGTTACGGACATTAAAAAATCAGACCGCTGGTCTGTTTTTATTTTATCTTTTCTAAAATAAATTGTTTTATTTGATTATAAATTGCATCAAGCGGGCGGTTGCCATCGATAACGATAATTCGATTAGGAAACATCTTCGCAACTTTTAAATATCCTTGGCGAACTAAAACATGGAATTCGGTTTTTTCTAAATCTAAACGATCAACGGTTCGGTGCGCTTTTTGAATCCTTGATAAGCCGATTTTCGGATCAACATCAATATAAAAGGTTAAGTCCGGAAGGATTCCTTCGGTGGCATATTGATTGATGGCATACACTTCATCAATCCCCAAACCTCTGGCAAAGCCTTGATAAGCAAGCGAAGAATCTAAAAAGCGATCACATAGAACAATCTTCCCTTCTTGTAGATAAGGAATAATTACTTCGCGCAAATGTTGTCTTCGGCTTGCAGCATAAAGCAAGGCTTCAGTTCGATAATCCATGGCCGTGTTTTCCACATTTAATATGACACGCCTTATTTCTTCGGCAATTTTACTTCCTCCGGGTTCCCTTGTCTTCACAATCTCAAAACCTAAGTTACTTAAATCTTTTAATAAATTATCAATGATGGTGGTCTTGCCCGTTCCTTCTCCACCTTCAAAAGTAATAAATTTAACCATAATTCCCTCTTATTATTGTTATTGATTAATTATCTCATAAAACGCGAAAAAAGGCAAAACAAATCCCGAAAAGTTACTAAATTATTCTTGTGTTTTCCTTGTTTTAGCTGGTTATTTGTGATAAAATGGCGCTAGGTGGTGGTCGCGTGCACGTCAAAGTCAATAATTTAACATTTGCATACACCCAAAAAATTGTTTTAAACAAACTCTCTTTTTCGATAAAATCCGGAGAATTTTTAACGATTGTTGGGAAAAACGGTTCGGGGAAGAGTACCTTCATCAAGTGTTTACTAAAACTTGTGAAAACAACCGACGATACCATTTTTTTAGATGATATCGATATTAATAAAATTGCTCGTTTTCAAAATGTCGGATATGTCCCTCAACGGATTGAGTTCAGCTATGAATTCCCCATTACCGTTTCTGAAGTTTTGACCTCGGCTTATCTTCATCGTAAAGATGCTTATTATACATCCATCATTAACGCTCTTGATTTAAATAATTTTTATCGTGAAAATGTCAACACCCTTTCCGGTGGTCAATTACAACGCGTCTTTATTGCCCGTGCCCTTCTCAACCGTCCAAAACTATTAATTTTAGATGAACCGACGGTCGGAGTCGATTTAGAAAACATCAATGGGGTTGTGAAAATATTGAAAGACTTAAAAGCTCAAGGAGTAACCATTATCATATCAACTCATGAAACGGATTATATCAAAGAACTAACCGATTATTTTCTATGTTTGAACGAACTTGGTGATTATCGCTTTGTGGAGGCGGGAAAATGGGATTAACTCTTCTTACCAATATTTTCCAAAGCCTGATTGATTCGCCTTTTTATCGATATGCCTTTATCGCCGGCATTTGTGTTGGGGTGCTAGCCCCATTAATCGGAACTGTCGTGGTCATTAGACGTCTTTCTTTTATTGCCGATACTTTAAGTCACTTTTCTTTAGCGGGAGTCGCCGTCGGAGTCTTTCTTACGAAAATCATCCCCGCCAGTTGGATTGACATAGACCCCATTATTATGGGTGTGATATTCTCCGTTGCGGGAACTTTCATAATTGAAAAATTACGTGGTTTTTACAAGAACTATAAAGAGTTATCCATGCCGATTTTACTTAGTTTTGGCGTTGCTTTAAGTGGTTTATTCATCTATTTGACACCCGGTATTTCCACAAATTGGACAACCGGACTCTTGTTTGGGTCGATTTACAGTATTAACGGTCAAGATATCGTTCTTATTTTAGCGCTTAGTGCGGTTGTTATTACTTTGTCCGTTGTTTTTTACAAAAAAATCGTCTCGCTTTGCTTTGATGAAGTGTACGCCCGCGTTTCGGGAATCAATATTCGCATTATCCAGTTTGCCATTACGATTATTTTATCGTTAGTTATTTCGATATTCTTAGATTTAGTCGGGGTCTTATTAATTTCTTCATTAATGATTGTTCCGGTGGCATCCGCCATTTTAGTCGGTGATTCCTTTAAAAACACCATCACTTCTTCCATCGTTTTTTCCGAGATTTCCGTAGTTGGCGGCTTTGGCTTAAGTTATTATTTAAACCTTCCGACCGGTTCCACAATTGTCTTAATTAACGTGGCTATCTTACTGATCATTATGGGAATTTCCCGTGTGCGAAAAATAAAATTCAAAAAAGAAGATGATCTTCTTGACTCAAAAAACAAAACGACTGATCAATTATAATCAGTCGTTTTTTGATACAAATCAACTTTTAAAGAAATCTACTTCACTTGGATCATAATAAACCGCAAATAAATATAATCCAGAAGGAGGTAAGATTTTAGGCGAAAATACACGGTTTTTTTGCTCCATAATGTATTTCAGCCTTTCAATGGTAATTTTACTCCTCCCCACCTCTAAGGCCATTGCAACCAAAATCCTCACCATGTGCCGCATGAAGCCGTTTCCGATAATTTTAATGGTTAATAGCGTGTTTTCTTGGTCAATGTCAATCTTATAAACGGCCCGTCGCGTATCGGTAAGCGCTTGGTTTTTTGTGAAAGAACGGAAGTCGTGCTCGCCTTCAAAAAACTTTAAAGCCTTAATAAAATCTTCAATATTGACATTACGAAAAGGGCAGTAATAACGGTAATTTTTTAAGAGGGGACTGCGTTCACTAAAGTCAATTAAGTAATGATATTCTTTCGCAATCGCACTAAAACGAGCATGAAAGTTTTCATCAACCTTACTGACTTTTTTCACATAAATATCTCTTGGCAAGCGTGTATTGATGGCATTTTTCATGTTGTCTTCCGGCATATCAATCAAAGAATCAAAATGAAAGACTTGACCATAAGCATGAACTCCGGCATCCGTTCTTCCCGAAGGATAAATGATGGTTTCTTGCTTGCTTATCGTTTTTAAGACTTGTTCTATTTCCGATTGAACCGTTCTTAATCCTGCTTGGGTCTGAAATCCGTGAAAAAGGGTTCCGTCATAGGATACAATGCATTTATAGCGCATACCAACCCGTAACCTTTACCAAAATTAAGCCAATAACGAGAAGGCCAACAAAAATTAAGGTAAAAACATCCATCCATTTATACTCTAATAAATTAATGTTGGTTCTTGGGGCTTCGGGAATATAGCCGCGAGCTTCCATGGCGTCGGCCAAATCGCCGGCACGTTTGTATGATATCACGAACATCGGAACAAGTAAGGACACAATTTGCGTAATTTTATCCTTAAATTTGCTTTCTTTAAAGTCAACTCCTCTTGATGCTTGAGCTTTAAGGATTTTTTCGGCTTCGTTGAGGAGAGTTGGGATAAATCGTAAAGAAATGGAAATCATCATCGTCATGATGCTGACGTTAATTTTTAATAAGCGAAGTGGTTTCGCTAAAGACTCTAATCCGTTGTTTAAATCCGTTGGTTTAGTTGTTAAAGTAAGTAAAGAAGAAATAAAAATAAGCGAAATAATTCTTGTAATAATTAAACCGGAAGACAACAACCCTTCTTTATAAATCACTAAAGTGTAATCGAAGGCTACAAATCCGCTTTTAAGATAATATTGTAAAACAAAAGCTCCTAAAAAAAGACATAAAAACAATAAAAAGCGCCCTTTGCGAATAATCCGTTTCGAAAAAAAATATAAAGCAAACGATCCGAAAATGATGGATCCATTAATAAGATTTAATTGCAAAGATAACGGCAGAGTTTGGCCTTGCTTGCTTAGTAAAACTTGAAAAACAACCGTAACAAACAAAAGCATCGTCATCATTTTCAAACTTCCTAAGAATTTGGAAAAAGGCACTTTGCTGCTAACAACCAAAATGACGGTTATAAAAAAGGCCAGAAGCAACGAAGGTAAAGTTTGTAGTAAAAAAAGTGAAGTTATCAA
>JBFXGS010000102.1:0-4408 GCA_050177775.1 Bacilli bacterium
AGCGGATGTTTCAAAAATTGTTTGCCGGCCCGTCGTTTATTGATTTCATCAGGACCGGAAAACATCGGAGTTTCAATCATGACATGGGAATACAAACGGTAAAAATGATTGTAAAAACGTTTAATATTGTCTTTTTCTTTTGGAAAGTGACGTCCTAATTCATCAATGAATTTATTTAAGTTCGCATAAAAGACAATGTGTTTTCCCCGATAATTCATCCCATACAAATGTTCATGTTTTATCATTTTAATGGGTTCTTCTAAACAATTAAAAACAAAGCGGTGGGGATTAAACCCTTCTTCGCCGAAGCCGTAGAGCATGGCTGAACCTTGATCAAAGGTAATGCCATTTCTTCGAAACGATCCACAAGACCCTCCGGGTTGATAGCTTTTATCGATTACTAATACTTTTAAATTCCATTTTGCACAGAGGCTTCCAGCCGTCAAACCGGATAAACCACCACCAATAATTATGACATCGTACATTTTCTTCCCCCATCATTGCAGATAAAAGCGACGTTCGTCGCTTTTACTTTATTTTTTTAAAACCGGTTCGTGTGACCGTTCCCCATGCTCCCGTTTCATTTAAAGCAGCAAAGAAGCCCCGAACACGATACAAACTCACAAATTGACGATAACCTAAATTTTCTAAAAATCCGAATAAAATTAATAATAAAGTATCGCGAAAACCTAAATACTTTGATTCACGTTCGGTAACATAAAGGGCGAGTAATGAAATTATGATTCCCATCATGATTGTTACGATGAATAAAGAAATAAGAATATCGGTACTTAATAAACCAAAGATTAAGCATAAAATGAGCATGACATAACCTTGAATTTCAAAAAGAGGTCCAATCATTTCAAAAATCAAAAAGTAAGGGAAACCAATGGTCCCGACTTGTTTATAGAAAGGATTGAAAATCAATTTTCGATGGAAAGATAAAATATCAATTAAACCCCGATGCCAACGATTGCGTTGTTTTAATAAACTTTTCCAATCATTTGGCACTTCCGTATAACAAGCTGCATGATAAACATAATCAACATGATATTTCATTTTCATTTCTAAGGCTTTTCTTGATAATCTGACGACAAGTTCCATATCTTCTCCGACCGTATCTTTTTTATAAATGCCGGAACTTGTTAGATAACCGCCCGAATTAATGAGCGTTGTTCGATGAAAGAGTCCAAATGCTCCCGAGACGATTAACAAAGATCGGAGCTTAGCCCAACCGATTCTTCCGGAAGTGAAAGCGCGTAAATATTCAATGGCTTGCAAGCGCGTAATTAACGTTTTCGGCAAGCCTTTTTTTTCAACTTGCCCATGATCAATAATGCAACCATTGGCCGGAAAAATGTTTCCTCCTAAAGCAATGGTTTGGTATTTGTGATCAATCGTTACGGACATCAGTTTTAATAACGAATCAACTTCCAGTAACGAATCAGCATCAATTCCACAGACAAATTCACTTTTCGCATAATTAATCCCAACATTTAAAGCATCGGCTTTTCCGCCATTTTCTTTATCAATGACCGTTAAATTGGCAATTAATTTGTTTCTATAAACACCTCGAACATTTTTGGTCGGTATTTGTTGCGAGGCAATGATGTTTTTTCGTTCAAGTTTAAAAAAATCAATTAGACTTTGGAGCGTTGAATCTTTTGAACCATCATTAACGACAATGACTTCATACTCAGGATAGTTAAGATTTAGTAAAGAATTAACGCTGTCAATAATTGATAACTCTTCATTGTATGCAGGAGCAATTATCGAAATCGGGGCTAACATATCATTTTCAAAAAGCATCGTTTTATTCTTGATATGCCACAAATCGACTTGTTGCTTGGAACCCGTAATGGATAGCACCACTAAGAGAATATAAATGATGTTTACAAAAGCATAATAATAAACGATATAGGTATTGACATCGACCGCATAATAAATCAATAAATCAAGCAGGCTTGTGGAAAGAAGAATATTAAAATAACGAATAACAAAGACGACCGGTAATAAAACGATTGAGAAAACAAGAATCGAGATTAACCAACGTTTTTTAAGTTTTTCGGTCTTTGCTTTTTCGCGGGGAGCGGAAACAACCTTTTCTTTCACAATTCCCATTTTTAATAAAATGTCTTTATTTAAATAAATGTTAAGCTCTGTACGTAATTTTTCATCGGTTGGAAGCAAAGAAGACAAGATATTAAGCAGTTCTTTTTCAATGTTAAGGTCTTTATTTCGATTTAAAAAGTCAATCAAATCGGCATTTAAACCAAAACCGACAATCAGCTTCAAGGCTTTTATGATTTGGTTACGACTGGATGAATTTAATTTTAAAATAAAATAATCCATTCGAAAGGATAATACCGAAGCGATTACTTTTTGTTTATGAATGTTTCCGGGATTTTGGAATATGCTGATTAAATTCATGTAGTAATCGCGGTTTGCTTCCGCAATCTTGGTTATTACTTCTATGCGATAATTATCGACTTCTCCACCGTCACAACCATTTAAAATGCTGGTTATGCCTTCAAAATTAGGTAATTTGCTTTTGGCATCAACTAAAATGCGGCGAACATCGGGGTCTTGATGATTTAAGTAAGGATCCTTGAGAATATCTTCGTTATAAACATTGACTAAGTTTCTTAAAATGTTTAAGTAATATTTTTTTACATCAAATTGTGAAGAAGCATATTCTTTAGGAACACTGACATCTAAAAATAAAAATTCTTCCACTTTTCTTAATTCTTTTTTTAGGAATTTTTGCATCGGTTCATTTTTAATTAAATCGGAGTAGGCAACAACTAATTCTTTTATTTCAAATTCATTGCGATTTAACGCTGCTTGTAAGCCTAAACCGAATTGGTTATAGTGATGCTTGATAATCCCGATGGCGCGGGTTCGATAAAATGGACTTGAACCAACTAAACTTTTAATGGCCACATCCAAGTAATCGTTTAAGTAATTCTTTAAACCGTTTAAAAGATATAGTTTAACGCTGTTGTTTTTTTCTTTTCTTAAGCGGTTTGAAAGGGCGATTAAAGCTTCTTTTGAAGCAAAGAAGCCCAAGTAATGGGCAGCTAATTTTCTTTTAGAAGATCTTAGGGCATTAAGTTGTAATATATAAAAATTGACAATATTTAAAGTGTGAAAATCAGCGATTATTTCTTCTCGAAGAACGGGTTCAAGCTGCATTTGCTCACAAATATTAATAAATTCATTGGTAAGTTTTCGCTTAGGAAAATGCTTTTTAATGGGTTTATGATTAAGGTGCTTATCGATTAAGTAGTTCTTGATTTTACTTGATTGCCACAAATCAAAACGTAATTTCAGTTTGTTTGCGAAGATCAGAATAATAATAAATAAGGCAACAAAAACGAGAATATAAAGAATGGCAAAGATGAATTTTAAGGGAAGAATCATAAGCGCACCCGTTTGGCCGTTAAACGTTTAACCAAGCCAACGACTTCTTCCATAATCAGAGGCTTTGTCAAGATAACATCAATACCTAGTTCATTTGCTGAAATCACGATTTCTTTGTTTTTGTTATATGTTGTTAGGATGAAGGGAATCGTTTGGGTTTCTAGGCTTTGATTTAAACGGGCTTTAATTTGAAAACCATCCAGTTTCGCAACATTCTTTTCACAAATGATCATATCAATCTTGTGTGTTTGGATTGTTTCTAAACCAGCTAACCCGTTCTTCGCAATCATTACTTCATAATTGATGCTTTGAAAAGCCATTTTAAAAACATTGTGAATAATCTCATCGCTGTCAATAATCAAAATCTTTCCGATTGACAGAACAATGTTCTTCGTGCGTTCGTCGATAATCTGGTTAAATCCTAACGAAGGAGCAAGCTTGATGCGTGATTCGCCGCGGTTAAACCATAATTCGGCAATCTCATCACTTTTTCGCTCGCCTTGTGAAAATTCGTGTAATCGAACAATGGCAACGCTGACTGTAATCTTTTCAATAAAAGTGTCACTTGTTTGTACAACATTTCTTATTTTTTCGGCAAGCTTCAAGCTTTTCGCATAATCATATTGCGGGCACAGGATGATAAAACCGGGCCCGTTTCTTTTGAATGCTTCTTGGTTTTCATCTTTTACTTGATTTAGAATGTAGTACAAATTGCGAAGGGTTTCATCGCCGATTTCTTTGGAATGAATCAAGTTTAATTTACGAATATTATCGATATCAACAAACAAAAGTGACCACTCTTCGTCAAGACCTTTTTGATTTAAATCGTCGGTTGTTTTTCTTAACAAGTTTTTAAAAAAAGTCTCATTAAAAGCTTTGGTAATCGGACAACGGCTTAATTGTTCGGTAACTTCATTATAACTTTCCTGAAGAGAAGAAAATTGGGTTTGCAATTCAATTGTTTCAAATTGCGAAGATACTAATG
>JBFXGS010000103.1:0-4305 GCA_050177775.1 Bacilli bacterium
TACAGAAACTAATCCACAGTACATAATGATTTTACCATAGATGGTAAAATGTATAAAATATTAGAAAGGAAAGGAGCTATAATATAACAACTTAAGAACTAATATCTTATGTTTTATATTATACAAGCAATGTATGAATATTATCTTTATGGGTACGCCCTTTTTTGCGGTAGAAATATTAGAAAAACTTTACTCAAATCATCATATTTTAATGGTTGTATCTCAGCCCGACCAAGGAACAAAAAATAAACCGCTGATTCCTCCTGTGAAAACATGGGCTTTAGAGCATAATTTACTAGTAAGACAACCCGAAAAGGTTTCTTTGTTGGAAAAAGAAATTCTTTCCATGCCGGTTCATCTCATTGTGACCGCTGCTTATGGACAATTCATTCCTCTTAAAATATTAAACCACCCTCTTTATAAGAGCATTAATGTTCATGGGTCCTTACTTCCCAAATATCGTGGTGGTGCTCCTATTCAAAGAGCAATAATGAACGGAGAAAGCCAAACCGGCATCTCCATTATTCGGATGGTAAAACAAATGGATGCAGGTCCGATCTTAGCAAAACAAGTTATTCCGATTCTTTCATCTGATAACCAAGATTCGATGTTTTTGAAATTAAGCGAATTAGGGGCGGAGATGATTTTACCTGTGATTGATAAAATCGAAGCCAATGAAATTGTTTATGAAGAACAAGATCATAATCAAGCAACCTTTGCTTATAATTTAACAAAACAGGATGAAAAAATTGACTTTTCCAAAACCGCTGAGGTTTGTTTTAATCAAATTCGGGGTTTATGCCACAACCCGGGAGCTTTTTTTCAACTTGATGGGTTAAATGTAAAAGTGTATAATAGTATTGTTAGCAATCAAACCACATTAACTAAACCAGGAGTTATTGTAGGTAAAAATAAAAAAACCTTTGAAATAAGTTGTGGGAACCAAACCGTTCTTTCCATTTTAGAGGTGCAATTGCCATCGGGAAAACGTATGAACACCCAAGATTTTCTCAATGGCAGGGGAAAAGATTTAATTATTTTAAATAAGGAGATAGAATTATGAAACCAAGAATTTATTTTTCAAGAGAAGAAATGTTTAGGATGAATCGTGATCGTTTATTAGAGCGTGGAGTTAAAATTGAGGATATCGCCGAAATTGCCTTTCGACAGCAAGGAAGGTATAATAAAAACATTTCTATGAAAACATGCATTGAAAGCGTTGAGAAGATCTTGTCCTATCGTGACATTTTTCATATTGTTCAATTAAGTATTGAAATTGATCGCATGACTGAAGAAGGGTTATTTAGAAGCCCGATTCAGGACATTATGCGTGCCGATTTAGGGATGTTTGGAGTTGATGAAATCTTAGGTTTAAATATTGCTTCCATGTATGGGGTTATTGGTCAAACAAATTTTGGCGATATTGATGTCAACAAACCCGGGATTGTAAAACAACTTAATGCTGACGGTAAAGGTGAAAAATGCCATACCTTCTTGGATGATGTGGTTGGTGCTCTGGGAGCAGCGGCTTCCACAAGGGTTGCGCAAATCTTAAGCGAAGAAGAATCACTTAAAGACCCCCATGTTACCCACATTACTTTAGATTTGGAGAAGTAAAATGACCCAGATTGAATTAACAAAAGGGCCTTTACTTGATGAAAAAGGGAATTTAACGGAAGCAGGTTTTTCAACGAGTCTTGTAAAAGATTATTCTCGGGCTTTGATTAAAGCTTGTTCATTACGGATAAAAGAGTGGGATTATTATTTTGTCGGCACACAAACTTATGGCGTCGCTTTAACCATCGCTGATAATTCTTATGTAGGTTTAGGAAGTATTTCCATAATGAATTTTGAAACCGGTTTTTGGAAAACCAAAAGTCAAATGACTTTTATGCCCCGTGGTAAAACCCATTTTCCTTCCAGTTCAACAAGCGGAGATGTATCTTTTAACCATAAGAATTTAAGGATTGATTTCTTTAATGATGGACAAAAACGGCGTTTAATTGCACATTTTGATAACTTCATCGATAATAGAGATTTTGATTGCGACATTACTTTAAAAGAAATGCCTGTTCATCAATCGATGGTTATTGCCACGCCTTTTAACAGGCCTCGTCACTTCTATTACAACCAAAAAATCAACAATTTGCAAGCCATTGGTCGAGCTACTGTTGGCGGTGAAGAATTCTCGTTTTCCGGGATTGATAGTCAAGGCGTCCTAGATTGGGGCAGAGGAGTTTGGACTTATAAAAACACTTGGTATTGGTCATCCTTATCAGGCTTAATTGATGGCCATAAAATCGGGTTTAATCTTGGATATGGTTTTGGCGACACTTCAAAAGCCACCGAAAATATGCTGTTTTTGGATGGAAAAGCTTATAAAACCGGACGGGTAATGTTTATTATTCCTAAAGATGAACATGGAAAATTTGATTATTTATCCCCTTGGCGTTTTACATCCGGGGATGAAAAAGTCGAGTTAACCTTTGTTCCGATTTTAGATCGTCATGATGATACGGATGCGATTATTATTAAATCTTTGCAACACCAAGTTTTTGGCCGATTTAGTGGAAAACTGGTCTTTGATGAACGAATAATTGAAATAAAAGATTTACTCGGGTTCGCTGAACGTGTCACAAATTACTGGTAAAGAAAGGATTTGAAGATGAAAGTTTTAATTGCTGGGGGAGCTGGTTACATTGGTAGTCATTGTGTCAAGATGATGATGGACTTGAATTATGAAGTCGTGGTAATTGACAATCTATCGACAGGACACCAAGCATCAATTAATTCCAAACTATATATTGGGGATATTCGTGACTCCCAATTCCTTGACCAAGTTTTTTTACAAGAAAAGATTGATTTAGTGATTCATTTTTGTGCAAAATCCCTTGTTGGGGAGTCCGTTTTAAAACCGCTTGATTATTTTGACAATAATGTTTATGGAACTTTACAATTGCTTCAAGCAATGAAAAAAGCCAATGTTGACAAGATTGTTTTTTCTTCAAGTGCGGCGGTCTATGGCGAGCATGAAATAATGCCAATTACCGAAGATTTTCCGACCATTCCCACTAATCCTTATGGCGAAACAAAATTAATGATGGAAAAAATGATAAAATGGGCGGAAAAAGCTTATGGTTTAAAATATGTAAGTTTACGTTATTTTAATGTGGCGGGGGCTTGTGAAAAAGGAGAGATTGGCGAAGACCATCACCCCGAAACCCATTTAATCCCTTTAGTTTTAGAAGTTGCTCTGGGAAAACGAGAAAAAATCAGTGTTTTCGGCAATGATTATCCAACCAAGGATGGAACTTGTATTCGTGATTACATCCATGTTTCCGATTTAATTGAAGCCCATATTCAAGCAGCTCTATATCTTTTGAATGGGGGATCAAGTCAAATCTTTAATTTAGGAAGCGAAAATGGATTTTCAGTTTTTGAAATTATTGCGACTGCCAAAAAGGTAACAAAAAGAAACATACCGTATTATGTTGTGGAAAGACGAGCCGGAGATCCTGCCAAGTTAATCGCCTCAAGCAATAAAATCAAAGAAGTTTTAGGGTGGGTTCCTAAAAAAACAATTGAAGAGATTGTGCAAACAGCTTGGGAATGGCATCGAAAACATCCTCAAGGTTATGAAAAATAAAATGATAAAAAAATCCTTTAAGAATTTCACTTAAAGGATTTTTTTGTTATCTTTTATTTACTAACTCTGCGAACTTGTCAAAAATCATTTGGCTTTCTTTTTCGTTAATTAATATTTCTGGATGCCACTGAATTCCGATAATTGGTAATTTTTCATGAATAAAAGCTTCAACGGTTCCATCCGGATGGTGCGCAATGGCTTTCAAATGAGGAGCAAGTCTTTTTACGGTTTGATGGTGATAACTATTAACGAGAATTTTATCTTCAAAATTTAAAAGTTGGTTATTGATGGTCTTTATTTGGTGATTGGCTTTAATGTTGCGGTGATCTTCGCCGACATCTTGGTGCAGTGAACCCCCTAAAAAGACATTAATGGCTTGATGGCCTCGACAAATGCCTAAAACGGGGAGTTGGTTTTTTTCAGCGTATTCCACAACTAGGCGATCAACTTCATCTAGACTTTGGATGCAATTGTGTGATTTTCCTTCATTACTTTCTTGATAATAAAGCGGATCAATATCGGCTCCCCCCGTAATTAAAAACCCATCACATAATTTCAAAATATCTTCAAGTTGGGGATTATCGGTGGTTAGCATGATGGTATTTAATTGCCGCTTTTGCAAAGGAGTTAAGTATCTAGTATTTACAAATTGCTTTTGA
>JBFXGS010000104.1:0-4266 GCA_050177775.1 Bacilli bacterium
GGGACTTTTTTACTTCGTAACCTAGGGAGCGAATGGCTTTTTCGATTTTATCAATTGTAATTGTGTTTTCGTCAAAGTTTAATTTTACTTTACTGGAATTAAACATGACATTGACACTATCTTTTTCAACTCCTTCTAAAGATTTCACCATCCGATCGATTTTTATTAAACATGACGGACAAGTTAACGTTTCTAATTGAATGGAAGCTTTTTGCATACTAAATTCTCCTTTCTTTATTTTAATTTATAGCGGATTAGTCGCATACCGTTCATGATTACCAGTATTATACTGGCTTCATGAACTAACATGCCAATCGCCATATTCATGAATTCACTGAAGATTAAACTGGTTAATAACACTAAGACGACACCAATGGCAATCAATATATTTTGTCGCATATTTGAAGATATGGCTTTGGTTAATCCTAAAGCATGGGGTAATCGGTTGAAATCAGAGTTCATTAAAACGACATCGGAAGTTTCAATGGCAACATCCGTTCCGCTTCCCATCGCAATGCCAATATTGGCTATGGCTAAAGAAGGGCTGTCATTGACACCATCGCCAACAAAAGCAACAATCTTACCCTCGGATTGCCATTTCTTAATGAAAGCGGCTTTGTCCTTTGGAAGCATGTTTCCATAAGCTTGGGTTAGACCTAATTCTTTCGCGATAACATCTACCGTGCCTTGGTTATCTCCTGATAAGACAATTAAGTTTTTTACTCCTAATTTTTTTATCTTATTAAGGCTTTCTTTGATGTTCGGGCGAATTTGGTCACGAATCCCCATCATGGCCTTGATTTCACCATCAATTGCAGTGATGATAATCGAATTTGCGTTTTGTTCAAGATATTGAATGTCTTTTTTTACTTGATCATTAATATCAATATTTTCCAATGTCATTAAGGAGGGATTGCCAACAATAACTTTGTGATTATCTATGAGAGCCCTTATGCCACCACCTTTTACAACTTCCGTAGAAGACACTTTATAAAAAGGTTTTTTCCCATAATATTCCAGCACCGCTTTTGCCAGGGGATGATCGGATTCCTTTTCGACACTCGCAAGGTATCCAAACGCCAAATCATCATCAACATAATTGAAAACGTCACCGACTTGTGGTTTACCGATTGTTAGAGTCCCGGTCTTATCAAACAATAAAACGTCAACTCGACTAAAATCGTTGATTACTTCACTGCCTTTTAACAAGACGCCATGCTTAGCCCCATTTCCAATGCCTGCGACATTGGAAACAGGAACCCCAATCACTAATGCCCCCGGACACCCTAAAACAAGAATGGTAATGGCTAATTCCACATCCTGCCACACCAGACCAACAATTATTGCTAACAATAATACCACCGGGGTATAGTATTTGGAAAAACGATCAATGAAACGTTCGGCGGCTGATTTTGAGTCCTGGGCCGTTTCCACAAGTTCAATGATTTTCCCAAAGGTCGTATCTTCGCCAATTTTGAGGGCTTTAATTTGCAAAGTACCATTTTCTAAAACCGTTCCCGCATAGACACTTGATTCAAGATTCTTATAAACAGGAAGTGGTTCACCGGTGATACTCGCTTCATTGACATAACCATCGCCATCAGCAACCAAGCCGTCAACAGGAATTTTTGCTCCTGTTTTAACTAACAAGATATCGGAAACCTCGACTTCCTCAATGCCAACTTCTTCAAATTCGCCATTTATCCCTTGTTTTAAAGCCTTATCGGGAGCCATTTGGGTTAATTCTTTAATGGCCGTTCGTGTTTTATTTAAAGTTCTTTGCTCTAAAAAAGCTCCAAATAAAAACAAAAAAGTGACAATGGCGGATTCTTCATAGTTTTTGATCATGAATGCTCCCAACACCGCCATCGTTACCAAAACATCAATGCTGACAACTTTTATTTTTAAAGCTTGGATCGCTTGAATGGCAATTGGCAATAATCCGAGAATTGATGCCATCATTAAGGAAACGGAAAACATTAATTCGTTTTCCCAAACCCCTTTTATGACAAAACCAATCAGAATAAAACTTAAATTAGCAATGATAATGGCGTTTTTCTTTTTTAAAATCCAGTTCATTATTTTGTATCCTTAAGCATGATAAGCTAAATCCAAAGCTTCGAGCATTTGGTAAACAGCTGCAAACGTTTCACAAACATCATCGGGAACCAAATAATGATTGGTAATCCTTCTTAAACTTGCAAACTCTTCTTCTAAATTAAGGATTGGGGAATGAGTCGTTTTTACTTTCTCATTCATCGAGTTAAATAATCGAAATACTTCATGAAACTCCGGATGATTTTGACCATGAACGCGGTTAACAACCGGAACATACATCGTTAATGGTTTCCAATATTGGGCTTTGGCTTCATTGAATGAAATTTTCTTATCCATAGGTTTGACCTTCTTTCCATATTCTTTGATTGACAAGACCATTATACTAAATAACCATCCCGAATAATTTGATTTGCATCAAATTTTTACATCTTTTTTAAAAAAAGCTCACCGATTTGGTAAGCTTATAAAACCTTGATATCCGGGCAGTGACGTCCAGATGATGATTAACAATAAACCTAAAAAGGCCATTCCCAGTAAAATCGTGCTGATGATGATTCTGGTTGTTTTCGTAAATGGTCGAGTCACCCACATATAAATCAGCCCAACCGGATAAACAAAGATTAATAATAAAATGGTAATCATGCGGTTTTCCGATGAATTATAACCCTTATCCATAGCATGATAGCCTTGATATTGATTGGTTGAAAAATCACTGGCAGATAATTCTTTCCCGCAATTGCCGCAATACTTTTGTGAAGAATATATCGTGTTTTTGCACCTATTACATTTTGCCATAATTCCTCATTGCTCCTTTTGTAAACTTCGTTTATGATAACATAAAAACCGCCTTCTTTCCACAAAAACAAGAAGTTTTTATATCTTTCCCTAAGTTTTGTTAAGCAATGAAAACTGCAACTAATTGTTGCGTGACTTTCCTGATTTACTTAAGTATAATATTGATTGTGGAGGTAAAACCGTGATTGATTCATACAAAGTCGGACAAAAAATTTATGATTATCGAAAAGACTTGCAAATGACTCAAGATGATCTGGCCAATCGTCTTAACATCTCCAGGCAAGCCTTATCTAAATGGGAAAATGGAACAAGTTTACCTTCCATTGATTTGCTTTTTGCACTATGTAAAATCTTCAATACCGATTTTGAAGATTTGCTATGTTTGAATGATTCCAAGCCTATTTATCAGCATGACGATTTATTTAAAAATCGTAATCGTCAATTTATTATAAATAAAATCATCAAAAATGAATTGAAAGTCAATATTCCGGAAATTTTCTATCAATTATCCCCAACCGAAAGAATGATGGTTTTAAAAGCGATTAAAGAAAACAAAATTCATTGTCACTTAATGGACCTAAGAGTACGCCTAACCCCCAGTGAACAACAATATTTATTCAATAAAATAATAATAGGAGGAAAATACCAATGATTTTAAAAAAGATGCTTGTGGAAGGACAGGAAGTCCATATCCCGATTTCAAAAGATGAAGCCAAAAAATGTCATTTAAATAATGAAACCCTGCTATTTACAGATGAAGAAGAAAAAAAGGCTTTTTTTGACGCTTTAAATACTCAAACTAATAATCAAACCAATTATCAAGAACCCAAACTAAGAATGCGAACAAATAAGCTTTTACAAATATTACCTTTTTTAGATGATGATAATATTCACGAATTATTCGAGAAAATCATCAATGATGATGCTTCGGTTAGCGATTTAAACTTACCGATGATATTACCATTTCTAAATGATAAAGATGCATCTGCTTTGTTTGAAAAAGCTTTTTATGCAGGAAACACAACATACGACCCTATCTTAATCGCTCCCTTTGTCAGTGAGAAAACTTTAAGTTTAGTTGTTGATCAATTCCTTGAAGGTAAAATTTCCAGTGATAAAATGGATCAACTGTACCCCTTCTTAAGTCGTGAAGATTTAAATCGTTTGTTTAAACACATTATGTCTATTGACAAATAAGTTTCTTCCCAAACGCCTTTTAGGCGTTTTTTTATAAAAACTTTGGGGATTACCAAAGCTTTTTTGTTTTTTCCTTTATTTTTTGATGGCTTTTAGTTCAATATAACCTCTTTCACCAATAGGTTCTAGTTGAATTCTTGGGTTCGCTTCATCCCACTGATAACCTAATGATTTTGGATTATACTTCTTAATCGCATCCCAAAGGGCCGTAATGGC
>JBFXGS010000105.1:0-4166 GCA_050177775.1 Bacilli bacterium
AACCCAGCACCATTCTTAAGATCGGGGATGTCGTCTCGGTTTCTTACTTTCACAAGCACTTTGTTTTTCGGGTGACATCATTACAACCGTCTGTCAAAAAAGAAGATGCAAAAATGATGTATGAAATTATCGAAATTCGTGATGAATAAAAGAAGACCATGCGAAAAACCCATGGCCTTTTTCATTTCGATGATTATTCTTTAATAATATTTTTATTTATGCTATGATTATAACAGGAGAACAAACATGAAAAATTTTTTCTTGAAAATCTGGAACAAAAAAGGGTTGCGCATTACATTAATAATTTTGATCTCGCTAATTTGGATTTGGATTGTTTTAGCAATCATTCCCCCTAAAAAAGCCATCAGTGTCAATCCTTTTATCGTAAACAAAGAAGATGGTCCGATGATTGCGGCGCATCGAGGGGGTAAAGCCCTTAATCCCGAAAATACTTTCTTAGCTTTTGATTATGCTATTGATCAATTTGCCATTGAAATGCTCGAACTTGATTTGGTCTTAACGAAAGACAATCAATTGGTGGCCATTCATAATTTATCGATTAATGAGGTTAGTGATGTTGAATTAGTAACCGGATCACAAGATGAATATTTAGTAAACGAACACACATTGAACGAATTACGTCTATTTAACTATGGTTATTTTTTTACAAATCGTGAAGGATTAAGACCCTATGAGAATTTAGTATCGGTTGACCAAATCGACCGTCGCGAAGTAATTGCCAATAATCGATTACAAATGGTGACCATTGGCGAAATCTTCGATCGCTATTATGACCAAAAGCTTTTATTCAGCGTCGAAATTAAAGATGGCGGTGAAACCGGGAAAAAGGCCTGTGATGTTTTAAATGGTATTTTAAACAATCAAACCCGTTATCCTAATGCTGATTTAGTAAATCGGGTGGTGATTGGAACATTTCATGATGAAATTGAAGCGTATTTAAAAACCACTTATCCATTGCTTTTGCGTGGAGGAAGCGTGGGAGAAGTAACGCAATTTGTGTTAACGCAAATGCTGGGAGTTAATTTGTTTGATGATTCGACTTTTGTTTGTTTACAAATTCCTACCAGTCGTGAAGCTTTTAATATGAATATTAAATTAGACAAAGCAACTTATATTGACCGTGCTCATCGCCGTAATATCTCGGTTCAATATTGGACCATTAACGATGAAGCAACCATGCGTCATTTAATTAACCTTGGGGTTGATGTGATTATGACCGATAACCCTGAATTATTATACCAAGTATTACAAGATATGGGTTATCGTGATTAGAAGGAGGAAAAATGAAAAAACTTAAAATTGCGCTCATAGGAGCGGGGAGCACCTATTCTCCGGAATTAATTGAAGGTTTTATTAACAAGCGTGATACGTTGCCTTTAAAAGAATTATATTTGATGGACATCGACGATCGTAAATTACAAATTGTCGGTGGACTTTGTGACAGAATGATTAAAGCGGCCAACCTTGATTGTCAAGTTGTCTTGACTAAATCTTTAGAAGATTCGCTTATAAACGCAGATTTTGTTTTAGCACAAATTAGAGTTGGGAAACTGCCGGCGCGCATCCTAGACGAAAAAATCCCGCTAAAATACGATTTAATTGGTCAAGAAACCAATGGCATCGGTGGTTTCTTCAAAGGAATGCGGACCATTCCCGTTATTTTGGATATTGCTTCGAAAATGGAAAAATTGTGCCCCAAGGCGTGGTTAATCAACTTCTCAAATCCATCGGGAATGATTTGTGAAGCGGTCTTAAATTATACAAAAATTAAAATGCTGGGGTTATGCAATGTTCCCATTAATATGATTGATAGTGTCAAAAAACGCTTAAATTTACCCAATGCGTGGGTTGAATATGTGGGATTGAACCACTTAACTTGGATTACGGCTATTAAGGATCAGAATCAAGATTATTTACAAACGGCGATTGCTTCTGGGTTAAACAGCGAAGCGATGAAAAACATTCCCGCAAGTGGTTTTTCTTTAGATTTAATTCATACGGTGGGGGCCATTCCTTCTTCTTATTTAGAGTATTATTATTTTAAGGATGCCAAACTAATAAAAGCCAAAGAAGCCAAGCAAACAAGGGGCGAAATTGTCAGTGAAATTGAAGAGCAACTATTAACCATGTATGCCAATGAAGCTCTCCATGTGAAACCGGAACTGCTTTCCAAGCGAGGGGGAGCAAGATATTCGGAAGTGGCCATCAATTTAGTTGATTCCATTTTTAACGATAAAGGCGACGTTCAAGTTGTCAATACCAAAAACAACAAAGCCATTCCTTTTATGGGTGATGATGATGCTGTCGAAATTAGTGCGATAATTGATAAAAACGGGGCTCACCCGCTTCCCACTCATTTTGAAAATGAACACATTAAAGCTTACATGCTCATGATGAAAGCTTATGAAAAACATGCGGTTAAGGCAGCGATTTATGGTGACGAAGATGAAGCCATGCGGGCGTTACTGATTAACCCTTTAGTCTTTGATTATAAAAAGGCTTATCCTTGTTTTCAAGAACTTAAAGAAGTTCATAAAGAATATCTTCCCCAATTTTTTAAAGGAAAATAATTATGAAAAAGTTAATTTTAGGAGTTGATGGCGGCAATTCCAAAACAGATTTCTTCTTGTTTGATACCGATGGGAATTTTTTAGATTTTCACAGAGGACCAACATGCAGTCATGAACAATTTAAAGATAGTTATCAAGGCGCGTTCAAAGCTTTAAAAAAGAATTTAGATTCTTTCTTTTTTCGAAATTCATTAAAAGCTTCCGAAATTTCTGCAGCTGTTTTTGGTTTGGCAGGAGTTGATACGCCGATTCAAAAAACCAATATGGAACAAGTTATCTCCGATCTTGGTTTCACCAATTTTAAAGTTGTCAATGATTCTTTTTTACCAATTAAAGCGGCAACTTCCAAAGGCTATGGTGTTTGTTCCATTAATGGAGCCGGAACTTCTTGTGGAGGGATTGATTCCTTTGGAGATTACTTGCAAGTTGGCGGTATCGGCAGTATTGTTGGCGATGAAGCCGGTGGTTTTCATATTGCGAGAATGGCGATTCGTAGTTGTTATGATGAACAATATCGTTTTGGGAAACCAACATCTCTTTCTTTAATTGTTATGGACTTGCTGAAAGTAACCAATAAATATTACTTGATGGAAGCCATTTCTACCCAGTCAATTGCCCGAAGCATTGACTATAACGCCTTAACCTTAGCGGTTTTTTCCGAAGCGCAAAAACACGACCTTGTTAGTATGGATATCTTAAAACAAGTCGGAGAAAATTTAGCAAGATCTGTTTCCGGATGTATCGTTAATCTTGATTTTATCGGGACTGTCGAAATAGTCTTGGCGGGAAGTGTTTGGGTTAAGGGAGCTTCTCCAATAATGTATGATGCTTTCCAAAACAAAGTTCAAGAGTTAACAAAACGTGACATAAAAATCATCACTTTAAATGTCCCTCCAGCGACAGGAGCCATCATTTGGGCCATGGAGATAGCTAACCATGAATTTCCCAACATCAATGTTCGGCAATTTGTCATTAACAACGTCTTCGAACAATTGACGAGGTTGGACCGCTAAATGAATATTATTCTAGGATCAAAATCGCCCCGAAGAAAAGAACTTTTGAAACAATGTGGAATATCGTTTCTGACGGATGAAGCTATGGTCGAAGAAAGGATTACTGATTATCGAAGCCCCCAAGATTATGTGAAAAAAATCGCCATTCAAAAAGGCGAAGATGTTTTTTCCAGACATCAAGAGGATTTGGTGATTTGTGCCGATACCATCGTGGTTTTAGATGATGTGGTTATGGGAAAGCCCAAATCCCAAACAGAAGCCAAGATGATGATAAAAGCCTTGGCGGGACGGAAGCATCAAGTTTTTACGGCTGTTTATTTGCGCAAAGGCCAAAAGAGAAAAACCTTTGTTGTCCAAACAAAAGTTACCATTGATACTATCTCCGAAGAAGAATTAAACCACTATGTCAGTTTAGAAGAACCTTATGATAAAGCGGGAGCCTATGCCATTCAAGGCTTTTTTGGAAAATATGTGAAAAAAATCAATGGCGATTATTACAATGTCATGGGTTTGCCATTAAATCGGTTGTACCGCGAATTAAGTAAATTTCGATAATAAAAAG
>JBFXGS010000106.1:0-4111 GCA_050177775.1 Bacilli bacterium
TCTTTCTTCTCATCTTGATATTGTTGTTCTAAAGTGGCAATTTTGCCAGCCATTTCTTCTTTTAAAGAAGCTTTAAGGGCCGGAATTTGGTTTTTAGATAAATCAAGTTGTTTTTTAAGTTCTTCTGTTTCTTGTTGGTATTGTCTTTTAGCTTTTAATTCGTTATCAAGTTGGTCTTTGACTTGTTGGTGTTCTGTCTGCCCTTTGAGTACCTCTCCTCGCAAAGCGACAATTTCCTTTTCAAAATCACTGACAACAACTGCTTGCTTACCGTATTGCTCCATTAACTGTTGATTGGCTTGTTCAGTCGCAACTAACTTAATTTGATTCTCGGCGTGCTGTTTTTCTAGAGAGGCTAATACTTCTTCGATCTCAGATATTTTTTTAGCAGTTTGAGAAACTTCTTCTTGTTTATTAACTGGAACGCCTGAAGAAACACTGGGAGATAAACCTAGACTTTCTTCATCGATAACCGGGATGCCGCTTACTTTGGCAGCTAATACCTTCAAGATAGCTGAATCAAGTTCGGCTTTTTCCGCTTGTAATTTGGCAATTTTCTCATTTAAGGCTTGAACTTTTGATTGTTCTTGTTCAAGTTCATCCAAAGTCACTTCTTCGGGATTTTCTTCTTCTAAGCGCTTGGCTAAACTAATTTTTTCTTTAAGGATTCGTTCCTTGCTTTCATTTTTAAGGTCTTTGACTTCCATTAGTTGTTGTAACCTTTTACCAGCTGAAATAACGCCTTTTAAGCGTTCAACATCACTAGTAGCATTGGTAGGGGTGGTTGTTGTTTCACCTTTTTTTGATACCGGAAGCGGTTTTTTACTTTTCGCATTTAATTCGTCAAGCAGTTCATTCGCACCTTTCTTGGCTGTCTCTTTTTTCTTTGGTAAAGACGCCTTTTTAGGAAGCGCTTCTAAACTGGCTTTTGATGCGGTTTTTTTAGTCGTTTCTTCCTTTTTAGCAGGTGAAGCCTTTTTAGGAAGTGGTTTTTCTTTTGGGGTTAGAGTGATTTTCTTGGAAACAGGTTTTTCCCGACTGCCTCGAACTTCATTCAAAACATTTTTTAACCGTTCGACAACATCCAACGGTTTTTCTGGTGGAGTAATCGTTGTCGGTTCGACTTTTACCTTTTCTTCATTTTTGGAGCGACTTTTTTTCGCCACAGAACTTACCCCCTTTTTTGTTGATTGACTTTGTTTGGTTTTTTTGGGATTACTTTCCATAATTACCTCCTAAAAAAGACTTATAACGATCTTAAATAACGAATAACCAATGACTGTTAATGCCCCTCCGACACTTAAAAACAAGAAAATGTTTTTAAGGCCAACGTAAAGAGGACGGCGTTTTTTTAATAGATAAGCCCGGTCAATTGCCACTTTGCGAATACTTTCAAAAGTCGTAATGTTAACATGACCTTCTTCAACGTTTTTCACATCATATGGCGGGTTAAAACGTTTTTTTGCACTTACCATTCCTAAATAATAAGCTCGGGCTTTTTGAAATTTCTTCTTATAATTGCGATTGATGGTTTTCTCGGATTTTTTTAAATAGGCAACCGCTAACTTATGGTCTTTCACAAAATCCGTGGAAACCATGCTATAAATAGTCGTAAAGAATATAAAAACAACTAGAACATACACCGTTAGATTGGCAACCATTGATAACCAAGATGAGGTGTTAAACAGGTCCACAAATCCTTGATGGATTTTTAAACCAAAATTACTTTGGGCAATTTTATCCCACATAAAGGAATCTTGTGAAATAATGAATACCATCAAAGCAAACAGAAAGATTATCAGTAATTTCATTCCAAAAGGAATATTCATAAAATTGACATCCCCGATTACTTCAATGGTTCGATCGCTTTCATTAAAGACCGTGCGTTTTTGGGTACTATATTGTTTATCCCAATCTTTAAAAGCTTTCTTCACAAGTCGTTTTTTCTTGCTTTTCGTAAACTCAGGATTGCGGACAATGTCCCCAAGGGCATATTCGTCTTTTTTTACTTTTACTAAAAATTCCTCTAAACTATCAACATGATAAGCAGCGGTTTTAGAATTGTACATAAACGGATTACTTCGTAAAAAAATCGCTTTGGCTTCATCAAGGTTGTTGGTTTGAATTTGGTTATCGGGGACTTTATTTTGTTGATTGCTTGAGTAGTTTACTTTGCCATACCCTTTATTAGTGAATTCGTATTCCACAACTTCTCGTTTCATTTTTTTAGCCATCTTATGCACCCGGGAAACTTTCTAAAATCGACACAAACTCACTACTCAAATAGGGGTGACTTAAATTAGAAGCATCAACCAAAAAAGTATTTGTCAGTAATGAACGATTATTCATTTGTACAAAGAGGCTATTGGGCGTTTGAAATAAACTATCAATGAAACCTGTAGCCGTTGTTTGGGCAAGGAGTCCGTCATTAACTAACACTTCTAAATTGGTTAACATGATTTCCAAATCATCAATGCTGAATAAATCATCAAAAGTCATGCCTTCGCTTAAGTAGTTAAAAAAGAAATATTCGGAATATAAATTGTTTCCTTGGGCTTGGTAACTTCCCAAGCTGTCAAGACAATAACTATTTATTAAAACTTCGGTCTCCCAAAGCGGATTAGTAAACCATTCATCGTATCTTTTTCCTAAAATAACGCGAGTCGGAAGCGACATATTGATATCCATTAAAGCCAAATTGGTCTCATACTTCATGGCTTCCGAAAACATGGATCGAAGCGATATTAAAGTCGGAGAAGTTTCCGCAAACGCATAACTTGTGAAAGAAGTAGCATAATCACTAAAATGATTATTGATGGCATCTTGAAAACTTATTTGGTAGCTGGCAAAATCGGTGATGGTTTCATCCGCTAAAATCGTTTTGAAGTCTAAAAAATTATTTTCAAAAAACGATAGATTTTGCATATATAAAACAAATTCATTTTTATATCGCAGGGATGGGAATAATTCAAGAAGACTCTCTTGATTATCTCGATAAGCTTGCGATATTTCATCATATTCATAAGTATTGATCGGATTAGTAAGGATGGTCGATAAGAAAACCCAATATCCTCGATGGCTTAAAAGAAAAGTTAATTTTTCTTTGATCGTGGCAATATTCGGATTATTCTTTTCATCCGTCAAAACGGTATCGATTACTAACGTTCCATCAACATCCGTCAGTAAAGCCGTTAAGTAATCGGTCCCGGTTAAATGAGTCGTAATTAACGTTTGGGAATCAGCGCTTAACTGATCCAGCATCGTCGTGTCAATATATGTATCCAGATCAATGAATTGGTCATTGACATCATCTAAAAAGTTTAAGGTTGCTAAAACCTTATTACCGCTAACATGGTCAAAAGCTTCCTGATACTCTTGATAAAGCGCAACATTGACATTTTGGACTTCATTTAACTTCGAAACAGGAAGATAAACAAGGCTGGTATCCACAATTACTTTTGTGAAAGGTTTGTGATAATTGATATCCGCAATCGGCTTCATAAAAAGTAAAATTAAAATAATTAACACATAACCTTTGATAAGACCAAACAAACCTCCCACTACTCTTGAGAACCAAGGAGTGGAACGTAAAACACGTTTTTCAATCGGTACTGTAAATAATTGAAAAATGAAAGATATCATTAAGGCCATGATTACAAAAGATATCAAGCCAATCAAACCAGAAATCATGATGTTTTGATAAGCACCAAGTTTTAAAAATCGACCCACAAAAGAAATAATTTTGACTAAAATATCGTAAATGGCCGATGTCGACTTGATAAATGTCATTAAAGGAGGGAGGACAAAATATAAAGCCACCAAAGGTACAATCAAAACCAATGTTTTTCGTATTTGACGATATAAACTATAATATGCACCCGCAATGATGGAAGCAATCAACACGAGCACAATAATAATATCAAAATTAAATGTTGATAAGTATTCCACACGAACTCCTTAAGCAGATTTTATCCTTGTTTTTTTACTTATTATAACATTTTATCAGAGGTAATACAAATTATTTTACAAATATCACGATTTTATAAAAAACATGAAGTAAAAAAGAAAAAACACCAAAAGGTGTTTATTCATTGTCATTAATAAAAATTAT
>JBFXGS010000107.1:0-4103 GCA_050177775.1 Bacilli bacterium
GGTTGGATCAAATCCGCAATATAAAGTAATCGGTTTTTCTTCCAGCCGTTTTTCCAATTCTTCTTCGTTGATAATATCAAACACTAACCCACGCCATTTTAATTCTTGTAATAAATTCATAAATCCTCCTTAAAAAATAAAAATCCTTAAGAAAACTCCTAAGGACGAAAAATTCCGCGGTACCACCTTAGTTTTTAGATTGCTCTAAACCCTCTTGGATAAGACAAGCTCGCAAGTTGTAATTCCCTTGTTTTGACTTTGGATTTTCACCAACCATCCAAATCTCTGAAACGGTCAATAATTTCGGTACTGATACTTGGTCATTGCTTTTATTTAGTTGATTCTCGCCAAACCATTTTGTAATCAACTAAAATGTGTTTGGGCTTTTCTAAAGTTCCATTTTCTTTCATCAGTTCCTTCAAATAAGCCATGGCTCGATTGCCTATTTCATAAATCGGGGTTTCGACACAAGTTAATTTCGGATTTGATAATTCCGCATATTTTGTGTTTTGGAAACCAATAACTTGAACATCGGCTGGGACTTGATGGCCTTTTTTCACGGCAGTGTTCATAAACGAAATCGCCATTGAATCTCTGACAAACAAAGCTACTTCCGGAAGTTTGTTGTCAACAATTTGTACAAAGTGTTTTTCATTAATGGAAATATCGCCACTCGAAAAAACAATGTTTGTTGGCAAGCCTGCTTCTTCCATAGCTTTCACATAACCGTTTAGTTTTAAATCGTTGACGGTATATTTATGCTCTGTTCCGACAAACATGATATCTTTATTGCCACGTTCAATCATCTTTTTTGTAATTTTATAAGCTGATTCTTGATAATCAATGCAGACGCTTCCAAACTTATCCGTTTTGGGAATGGCATTGACAAAAAGAACGGGAACTGGTGTGTACTGCAATAGTTTCGCGGTTTCTTGGGTCATTTCATCATTCATTAATAAAATACCATCGACACTGGAAGCAATAACTTCACCCCATAGTTCTTGTTCTTGTTTTGGGTTTGAATTAATGAACAAGCGAATAGAATAACCAAATTTTTTAGCACTATCATCAATTCCTTGAATCATTTCAGCAACTGAAGCTTGAGAAATTCTTGGAACGACAATCGCAACTGTCGTTGATCGGCGACTCGCTAACCCGCGGGCATTGGCATTTGGTTTATAACCTTTTTCTTTGATAATTCGCAAAACTTTATTTCTGGTTGCTTCTTTGACTTTCTCAGGATGGTTTAAAACTCGTGATACAGTTGCTAAACTTACCCCTGCTGCCCCCGCAATATCATAAATTTTGGCTTGGTTCATTATCTCACCTCTTTTTTCAATTATATCATACTATGAAAATATTTTCAATAATAATTAAAAGACAAAGTCCCCATTTTCAAAAACAATTATTTGTTTTTGGTCGTGTGTTGTTCCCACAATCCTCATATCGTGACTGCCAAACATAAAATCAACATGGGTCATCGATTTGTTATAGCCTTTCGCAAGCAATTCTTTTTCGCTCATTTCATGGCCGCCTTCGATGTTCATGGTGTAGGCATTACCTAAAGCTAAATGGCAAGAGGCATTCTCATCAAACAAAGTATTATAGAATAAAATATTCATGTCAGAAATCGGCGAATGATGGGAAATAAGGGCAACTTCACCTAAATAAGAACTTCCTTCGTCAAATTCCAGCAAGCTTTTTAAAGCGGCTTTTTCTTTTTTAGCATCATAATTAACAACTTTTCCATCTTTAAATTCTAACCAAAAATCTTCGATTAATTTACCTTGATAATTCAATGGCTTGGTGGCGACGACTTTGCCATTAATTTTTAATTTGTGGGGCATTGTGAAAGTCTCTTCGGTTGGAATGTTGGGCGCAAAATAAATTTTATTTTTGGCGGTTTCGCCGCCCCCACCCCAAATGTGTTTTTCCACTAAACCAACGGTTAAATTTGTTCCTAAACTGTTTTTAAAATGAAGCGACTCAAAATTGTATTTATTGAGCATGGCATTATGGCGTGCTAAAGTGTCCATATGGTTGTGCCACTCGTTAACAGGATCGTTATCATCGGTAACACGTGCAGCAATTAAAATACTTTCCAGCAGCTTTTCAAAAGCATTGGCCCCTTTAAAGACTTTTTTAGCCCAAACATCCGTTGGATAAGCAATAACACACCATTGTGAACCATTGGACATCATGTGTTTTCGATAAAAATCAACGGCTTTTTGTGTTGCAATCGCATTCAGTTGTAATCTTTTAGCATCAATGTGTTTTAATAAACCCGGGGTCGGTGCACTAATGGAAATAACGGCTGCGCCTTTTTCCACAATATACTTAAATTGTTCAACAACATAGTTGGGAACTTCTTGTAACGTGGCTTCCGAAACATTTTCAAAATACATTTTGTTAAGAATATCGTCATTCCAACGAACTATCACATTTTCGACTTTTCTTGCATAAGCTGCTTCCACAAGCATGCGAGTAAACTCCTTACACTCTACAGGCGAATTTATGACAAGTAATTGTCCTTCTTGAACGTTAACGCCGACTTCAACGGCTAATTTCGCATATTTTCGTAAATTTTCTTTCTTCATGTAAAACTCCTTTAAAATATGATAACATAAAATCCAAACAGTGAAAAGATTAAAAAATAAAAAAAAGCAGTTTCCTGCTTTTTCTTTAATTGCGCTCTTTAATACGCGCAGCTTTTGCGGATAAAGTACGAATGTAATTAAGCTTCGCACGACGAACTAAACCTTTACGTAAAACTTCAATTTTCGCAATGTTTGGGGTATGAACCGGGAAAGTTCTTTCTACACCAACACCGTATGAATTTTTACGAACAGTGAAAGTTTCGCTAATTCCGCCTCCTCGACGTTTTATTACCAATCCTTCAAACATTTGAATACGTTCACGATTTCCTTCTTTAATCTTGACATGGACTTTAACCGTGTCACCGGGACGGAATTCTGGAATATCATTCTTCATGTAAGCGCTGGTAATGTCAGCAATCAATTGTTGACTCATTGTTTTCACGCTCCTTCGGCCAATGTTCATAACTATGTAAAGATAGCAGCGGAACATCGTGATCAGTTAAAAGATCTTTGTCTTCTAACCTCAAGTATTATACCTTATAATCCTTCAAAATGCAAGTTTTTTTATTTAAATCCTAACACGTTTCACAAGGACCAGTTTCCGGAACGAAACTGTCTTTTTTTATTTCCACATATCGATTATAGCCATTTGCAAAATAATGAACGTTTTTGTAACCGGCCGCCACTAATAAGTTTGCTAAATAAGCACTATCCTCTCCATCATCATCAATTAAAATAATTAAATATTGATAGTCATTGCCGACTAGTAATGTTAAGTGTTCAAATATCGTATCCAGTGTTTTTTCTTCGCCTAAAGAATTAGTTGTGCGCACACAAAAAAAACCGGGAATTCGCCCCAAAAAGCAAATTTCTTCGCTGCGCAAATCATAAGCTTTGGTGTTTCCATCACCAATATTGGTCAATAGCTTATCAAAGTCATCTATTTCATCATCCGAATAAACATGGGTTTCGGCTTTTCCACAACCAACAAGCAAAAACAAAACAGCAAACAAACATAAACGTTTCATAAAGATTGACCTTTTTTTATTTTTTCTAACCACTTATTATCTTCAACCGTCAGTTTGGCTTTTAATAATAAGTCGGGTCGCAATTGATACGTTCTTTCCAGCGATTTAAAACGACGGTATTGACGGATTTTTTCATGGTCTCCGGAAATAAGAACTTCGGGAACCGCATAGGCTTCATATGTTTCCGGACGCGTATATTGGGGATATTCTAATAACATATCTTGAAAACTTTCGGTTGTCGCTGATTGATTATTTCCTAGAGCATTTGGTTGTAATCTAACCAAACTGTCAACAATGGCCATCGCTACAATTTCTCCGCCGGTTAATATAAAATCACCAATGGATATGACCTCATCAACAAAGTTAAAGATGCGATCATCGATACCTTCATAGTGGCCACAAATAATAATCAAATGCTGCTTATCGCTCCACTTTAGGGCTTTATTTTGGTCGTAAATCGACCCAATGGGACTGGTAA
>JBFXGS010000108.1:0-3990 GCA_050177775.1 Bacilli bacterium
CTATGGTAAGATGATGGTAGTTCATAGTCTCTCCTTATTCTGTTTTTTTGGTCACTTACATTATAAGGGATTCTATGAGCTTTTAATTTTTTATTTGTGTTGCACTTGTTATGATAATTCATCTATTCAAAAAGCGCAGTTACTGATTTGTAATCAAATAGTAGTGTGTTTTTCTTAAAAAGGGGTCAATTTCATTTTACTATAAACAATTTTCTTAACTTTCTAATAAAGTATGATTTATGTGGCTCAAATAACAATTTATTTAAAAACAAAATTAATTTTATTTGTTGATTTACAGTGCATAATATGATAAAATATGCACTGTAAAAGGAGGTTGCTCAATATGAGGATTTTTGATTATTCATTCCTTAAAAACATGGCAATACCAGCCAATACTGTCAACTTACTTACGACTGTCGAAAAACTGACAATTGATAGAAAAGTCATGGTTGAAGCCTATCCCAAGTTGTTTGAAGAACTATCAAAGATAGCCATTATTCAATCGATTATTTCTTCAAATGCCATTGAAGGAATTGTAACAACCGATGAAAGAATTAAGAATTTGCTAAAAGGCAATGTTTCTCCAATAAACCACAATGAAAACGAAATTTTAGGTTATAAAGATGTCATCAATTTAATCCATGTTAACTACGCTGATTATTCTTTTTCTGAAAATCAAATCCTTGCTTTCCATCAATTGCTTTTATCATATGAGAGACCTTCATATGCAGGAAAATATAAAAATGCTGATAACGTCATTCTTGCGATTGATCAAAACGGAAGAAGATTTGTTCGCTTTAGACCGACTTCTGCAAAAGATACAAAACAAGCAATGGAACAAATGATCCTAGCTTATTTGGATGCAAGGGACGATTCAAGTATCAATCAATTATTGCTTATTCCTTGTGTAATCATGGATTTTTTATCAATCCATCCTTTTTCTGACGGAAACGGTCGGATGAGTCGTTTATTAAGTTTGCTCCTCCTATATAAGAATGGATTTGATATCGGCAAATACATTTCTTTTGAAAACCAAATAAATCAAAACAAATCGGAATATTATCAATCTTTACAGTTATCATCAAAAGATTGGGAAATTGGCGAAAATGATTATTACCCATTCATAAATCATTTCTTAGTGACACTGATACGTTGTTATAATGAACTAGATAAACGGGTGAATATTATTTCATCTAAAGCAATGAGCAAAAAAGAAAGAATCAAAATGACAATTGAAAAGAGTTTAGTGCCTTTAAATCGAAAAGATTTGTTAGAGTTATGGCCGGATATTGCTTTGGATACGGTCAAAAAAGGATTAATTGAGCTTCAAGATGAAGGAATTATTCAAAAGGTTGGCAACTTTAAGAATGCCAAATATCAAGTAAATCCCAAGCATAACGAGAAATAATTGATAATGGAGTCAATAAATGATAGTTATTAGAGATATGACCAAAAATGATTATGACCAAAAAGGGTATGTTCATTATAAAAGTTGGGTGGAGACGTATGATGGCTTAATGGACCATCGCTTTTTAGAAAAACATACCCTTGAAGGTTGCATAATGATTGCCAATAAATATCCAGAAAATACCATCGTTGCAAAATCCAACCATGAAATTGTTGGCTTTGCTTCATATAATAAATCAAGAGATTCCGATGATAATCAAGGGGAAATATCCGCTATTTATGTATTAAAGGATTACCAAAGATGCGGGATTGGAAAAGCATTGATGGATGAATGTATCAAGCGAATGAATTACTTTGAGTCCGTTAGTGTATGGGTATTATATAATAATCAAGAAGCGATAAAATGGTATGAAAAATATGGATTTCAAAAAGATGGAAAAACAAAATCAGTAAAAGTGATGGAAGATTATTGTCTTGATGAAATTCGCATGAGTATGAAGATAAACAGGTGATGTATGAAACATTATAATATCGTCATTATTGGATTAGGTCCGGCCGGTTCAATATTGGCCAGTGGCCTAAATAAAAACTTTTCCGTTCTCGCCATCGATAAAAAGGATCCTAATAACATTAATGAAGGTTTTCGCAAACCTTGTGGCGGATTACTGGCACCCGATGCTCAAAAAGTGTTGGCCGAACTGGGATTGACTATTCCTAAAAGCGTTGTTGTTGATCCCCAAATCTTTTCCGTTAAAACCATTGATTTTGATAATGATTTAATCAGGTATTACCAAAGAATGTATTTAAACATTAACCGCCAATTATTTGATTTTTGGTTGATGGAAAATATTCCGAATCATGTGGAAAAAGCTTATGCATGTACCGTCATTAGTGTTGAAAAAAATCATGATGGTAAATATGTTGTGAAATACCGCAATGATGAAAATGACTTATTTGTTTGTTCATCCGATTATGTTATTGGTGCGGATGGAGCATCTTCCATCTTGCGTCATTACTTATATCCTAAAGCAAAATATCGCTATTACACTGCTCTTCAACAATGGTTCATTGATAAAGAGAAGAAACCGCTTTATTCCTGTGTTTTTGATTCGAAAATCACCGATTGTTATGCTTGGAGTCTTTCTAAAGATGAATTTCTTATTTTTGGTGGGGCCTATCCCAGCAATAAAGCCCGATTATTATTTGAAGAACAAAAAACCCAAATTTCATCAAAGTTAAACATAGATTTATCGAATCCCGTTAAAACTGAAGCTTGCTTAGTGATGCGCCCACAATCACTTAAACATTTCTTTTTAGGGCATGATAAGGCTTTTTTAGTCGGAGAAGCAGCAGGATTTGTGAGTCCCAGTTCACTAGAAGGGATTAGCAGTGCCATCAAAAGTGCGGTTTTACTTGCCAAGATTTTAAATGAACAAAGTAGTGATTTACATAAGCAATATCAACATATAACAAGGAAAATGCGATATAAATTGTTTTTTAAGAACTTCAAAAGTCTTTTTATTTATAACCCTTTTTTAAGAAAGTTAGTGATGAAAAGTGGAATTCAAAGTATCAAGGTTAAAGAAATAAATTAACGACCCATATTTTAAAAAGCGGGACTCCCATAATTGTCATAGCCATTTCATCATGGTATAATTAATGGGATGATAAAATAAAGGACTTATTAAGCCAACAAAGGAATAATAATATGGCTATTACCAAAAGACGTTACCAATTGCTAAAAGATTTTACATTGGTCAGCCAATTTCTCATCAATAATTATCAACTCTATTTACCAACGGGGAACATGCCGCAACCGGCATGAGAATACGCCCACACCCGCCCCAATTTCCATTACCAATTGACGCATCGTTTTGGAATCTGGGAAGATGATGGTAAAATGGTAGGGGTTGCCAATTATGAAGGACAATTAGGGGAATGCTATTTAAATAGGGCCATCGGTTATGAATACTTAAAAGAGGAAATGTTAAATCACGCTTGGGAAGAATTGCTTGAACAAATTGACGAAAAAAAAGTTTAAAAGTTTATGCCAACAGTCACGACCATCATTTTATTGCCATCCTTCAAAAACATGGTTATGAAAAAAGATATGAGTATCCGATAACCGTTTATCAATACCAACAAGGATTTCCTCATCAAGATTTACCGGAAGAATTTTCCTTTATCTCTTTAGAAGATGAACTTGATTACGTAAAAATCAATGATGTGATGGGGAAAGGTTTTGACCATGGTGATTATCCGGATCAAGACATTGATTGTCGAATCCTCATGATGAGTGGTCCGCACTTTAAAAAAGATTTAACGATTGTTATCAAAGCTCCCAGTGGTGATTATGCGTGCTTGGCAGGAATGAGGGTTGATGAAGATAATCATTATGCTTATTTAGAACCATTGGCAACATCCCCAAAATACCGAAGAAGGGGTTTAGCGACTTTTGCTTTAATGGAATCAATGAAAAGAACCACGAAATACTAAGCTACTTATTGTTATGGCGGTTCAAGAGAATTCTATTTTTCCATTGGCTTTATGGAAGTCGGGAAAACCCAGGTTTGGCAAAATCAA
>JBFXGS010000109.1:0-3954 GCA_050177775.1 Bacilli bacterium
CAAATTTGAATGTTCGCACCCCCGAATCAGTTTCAATTTCATAATACATCGGCGAACCTTCTTGCGGATTCGTTGCTGAATAGGCACTTCGGTTAGCCTCAGTTATAATATAAACGGTTCCATATTCAACCTCGAGATTTTCTAAAAAGAGAACACTGGTCAATTGACCCGAAGGTTCATTGGGATGAGTACCACCAATAATAAGTAAACTGGGTCCAACATTGGAAATCGTTCCCTCTATAACAAAAATATCGGCATTACCAATTGTCCCTTCTAAATTAGGATTGTAATCACTGAATTTTTCAACCCGGGTAACATTTGGTCCAATGATGAATTCTTGATCATCATGACGAAAATCATAATATTGTTTTCCTGTTGTAATGACGATTGTAAAACTAATACAAAGTAATAAAACAGTCAAAATGAGGTTGGTTCTTTTGTTTTCAAGTAATTTTTTCATAAATACCCTACTTAATTAACAAGAGCCGCAGCAAAAATAAGATAATGGCGATGGCTCCAATAATTTTATCCGTCAGTTTTTTAGAAGTAAAGATAATCCAAACTACCATAGCTAGCACAAAAGCTAAAATTGTTAAATATAAAATCATTAAAATCGTATGTAACATATTTATTTCACTTCCAAACCGATGCTATTATTGTTAAAAAGATAATACAATATACTAAAGTAACACCCAGAGGTATTAATGATGCTTTCGTAATTTTCATATACTTTTTTTCATCCACTGTTTTAGCAGCTAACGATGCTGACATTGCTGTTGGTGGCAAGAACTCGCCAATTGAAGCAATTAATGATATCGTTGAAGCAACAACAATTTGATTGCTGGCAAGCATCGACATGACAAATGGTCCGCCAAGAACGGATGCCGAGCCAAAAGCGGAAACCCCTCCAAATAGCGGAAGCATAACTGCCATGGAAGCAATTTTCCAAAAATTACCGGGTAAACTAATCGCATTTATAACAAAATAGCCACGAACCCCATTCAAACTAATTGTTTGAATAAACATTCCCACTCCCATTAAAAGCGCAATCGCCCCAAATGATTTATACACTCCCTTTTTAGCCGATTGTAAAAAATTGAATTTTTTCCCAAAATAGAGCGTAAATATGGCACTAATGGTAAAAACAAGGGGCAAACCCATCACTCCAAAGACAATGGGGAATAAGTTTTGAAGAAGAATTAACACAACTAAAACAAACAAAGGAATTAAAGAAGTCCATTTTACATCATCTTTCATTTCAAAGCTGCTTTCAATTGCTTCATAATCAATTTTCTTTACATGCTTATATCCCAGAAATAGGATTGTAAAAAAAGCAAGAGGCAAACTTAATAACAATAATGGTAATTCAAATCCAATATATGGCATATCAACAATATCGCAAATAACCATGACGGGAATATTTATGGGCGGGGCAATCATACCAAAAATGGCTCCAAAAGCAATAATCGCGCCCACTTTTACTTTTGGTATTCCGAGTTTTATCATAATCGGAGCAAGTAATACTCCCGAACTAACGACAGATGCTAAAGACGATCCCGTAATCATTCCTGGAAACATTAATACAACCATAAATGATAAAAGCATTAGAATCGGTTTATTGTGTAACTTTTCAACAATCTTTAAACTGATGTAGTTTAAAGATTTACTGTCTTCTAATCCTTGCATAAATATCATTGCCATAATGATAATTAGAATGGTATCCAGATAACCAAAAGTACCTTCGATCAAGTGCCGAAATGGCAATCCCATTCCGCTTATTAACATCCCCACCACTGCCGATATCATCATTGATAATCCCGTATGAATTTTTAAGACAACCATACAAATGACAAATACCGCAATCATTATGACAAAATATAATAGTTCAATCTCTAAAAACATAAATTTTTAATATCCAAGCGCTTTTCCATCACGGCGAATATCCGCTCCACCATGCATAATTCCTGTTAAGTAATTAATGGTAATTCCTTGAACACCACCAAAGAATAAGTCTACATCCTTTGTTCCATGAGCAACAACATAGTAGCCCATTAGTTCAAGGGCTTGACGTGTTGCTTCAGGAATACCCTTTTCGACATCTAATAATTTCATCGTCGAACTTGGTTCAGTACTTGATTTCGCATAGCAGAAAACCCGAGGCATTTCAATGGCTTCTTGGATATCCATGCCAAAGTCAATCATATTGACTACAACTTGAATTACGGCAGATGGAATCCGCATACTTCCCGGTGAACCTAAAGTGGCCACCGGATCACCATCCTTCATGATTATTGTTGGCATAATATGGCTCAGTGGTTGTTTTCCCGGTTCAACATAACTAACGCTTGAAGCCGAAAGTGAAAAACCACTTAATTGATTATTCATATGAATTCCATAACCATCAATAACAACTCCATTGCCAAAAAAGTAATTAATAGTTTGGGTAATAGAAGCAATATTTCCATCAGAATCAACGACAGAAAAGGAAGTAGTTGAATAATGTTCTTCGGATTCATCTACTTGATAATAAACAGGAGTTTTTGGCATATAATCCCATGGATTACCATAAACACCGGTACTACTTGAAGATGCCGGTGAAAAGGCATTATTTTCTTGGTAATATTGATCAAAACGGTCAGCAGCATATTCTTTCGATAATAATCCTGCTAGGGGAACGGTTACAAACTCGGTATCCGCCACATAGCGTCTCTTATCGCCAAATGCTAGTTGCATCGCTGTTGAAATAACATTTATATATTCCGGTGAATTATGCTCTAATTCACCAATGTTTCCATAATGTTCTAACATATTTAAGGTTTCAATAAGGACAATTCCACCCGAAGAAGGTGTATTAACGCTAACAATGTCATAACCACGATAAGTTCCTTGAGTTGGTGTTGCTAATTTTGTATAGCCATTAGCTTTATCTAAATCGGTTAACGTGATGAACCCACCTTCCTCTTGGAAAGTATCAACGATTGCTTGAGCAACTTCTCCTTCATAAAAACCATCTCGCCCTTCATCACGAATTAATTTAAGGGCTTTCGCAAGATTTGTTTGAACAAGTAAATCACCTGTTTGTAAAGGAGTAATCCCATCACTGGTATAAACCGGAACTGTTTCTTCACGAGTATTGGTTCGCATAAGTTTGCTAAAATTATCATTAATGGCATTGGCAAGCTCCGGTGTAACCTTAACACCATTTTCAGCATAATCAATGGCTGTCTTCATCACATCGGCTCTAGTTTTAATGCCATGGTTTTCAAGGATTGTTAGCAATCCATCAACTTGGGTGGGCACACCGCTTGCTTTTGGACCATCATCTAAATCAGCATCACCATTTGTAAAGGCACTCGCATTCCCTGCGGCAGGAACAAATTCCCGAAAATTGTAGGATAAGTAGTTCCCAGTGGAAGCTTCATACCCAAGCATAATTCCCCCACCACCAAGACCCGAAGCATTGGGTTCACAAACACCCAAGGCAAAAGAAATAGCAACAATGGCGTCAAAAGCATTTCCCCCAGCTTTAAGCACGTCTAATCCGGCTTTTGCAGCATAGGGATTTGCCGCAGCAACCATTCCATTTGCTCCAAATGCTTCACGAACCGAAAGATCGGTAAAGTCAATTTCTTCTTCGGTAGTTGGATTTTTACAACCAGGAAGAGTAATTCCAAATAGAATGATGAATAGAATTAAAAACCAGCGTCGATAATTTTTCATGTTTTTTCCTCCAGTAAACGCTTTCATAATTAAAAAATAACATATATGTTTAATTATACAATAAAAAGGGACCAATTAACAGTAAAATTGAAATTTTTTTATTTCTGTTTGTTAGTATACAATACATATGAGACTTTTAATTGAATAAAACGCAAAAGCGATTTATACTCTATCATGAAAGAAGATCCCCACAAAATTCTTCACAAAAGGAGTATAAATCACCATGGATATTCT
>JBFXGS010000110.1:0-3881 GCA_050177775.1 Bacilli bacterium
AAAGACTGAACACAACGCTGTTGCGGAAGCAAGAAAACTGAATATTCCTATTTTTGGACTAGTTGATACCAACTGTGACCCTGATGAAGTAGATTATGTGATTCCGGCCAATGATGATGCGATTCGTTCCGTAAAACTTATTGTTGGAACTCTTGCCAATGCCGTTGTTGAAGCCCAAGGCGGAACACCGATTGTCATTGAGTTCACAGATGAACCGGCACCGGAAGATCGAAATGGTCGTCGTCCAAATTATAAAGAAGGGGACCGTGATAATCGTCGTGATGGTCGTTCGCGCCCTCGCTCCAATAATAGCCGTCCTCGTCCAACTTATAATAGTCGCCCACGTCCAGCTGCTCCCGCTGTTGCAAATCCTGTAGTTGCTCCTGCGGCTGCTCCAGTTGTGAAAAAAGCGGAATAAGGAGAACAAATATGATTAATGCTGCTTTAGTTAAAGAATTAAGAGAGAAAACCGGAGCCGGAATGATGGATTGTAAAAAAGCCTTAGTGGAAACTAATGGTAATTTAGAAGAAGCCATCACTTGGTTACGTGAAAAAGGAATATTAAAAGCGCAAAAGAAAGCCGATCGCATTGCTGCTGAAGGCGTTTGTCATTTTACGGTAAAAGGAAATAAAGCGGTTGTTTTTGAAGTTAACAGCGAAACAGATTTCGTTGCGAAAAACCAACTTTTCCTTGATATAGTAAATGAAATTGGCGAAGCCATTATTAATAGTCACGCCACAAATACCGATGAAGCTTTATTAGTTCCTAGTTCAAAAGGAACCGTTAACGATTTATTAATCAATGCAACGGCAACGATTGGAGAAAAAATTACGCTTCGCCGTGTTCAAGTATTTGAAAAAACCGCTGCTGAAGTTTTCGGTACCTACAATCATATGAATGGGAAAATTGCGGTTGTCAATGTTGTCCGTGGAAACAATGAAGTTGTTGCAAAAGACGTTTGCATGCACATTGCGGCCATGAATCCTCGTTATTTAAATCGTGATCAAGTTGATCAAGATTATTTACAAAAAGAACGTGAAGTTCTTGTTCAAGAAACCATCAATGAAGGCAAACCAGCCCAAATAATCGATCGCATTGTTGCTGGTAAAGTCGATAAATTCTTAAAGACTATTTGTTTGGTTGATCAATTGTTTGTCAAAAACCTTGACCAAACAGTTGGTCAATATGCCAAAGCTAATCAAAGTGAAATATTATCATATGTTCGCCTTGAAGTTGGAGAAGGAATCGAAAAGAAAAAAGATGATTTCGTAGCTGAGGTTATGGCAGCTGTCAACAACTAATAAACAATAAGGCACTAAAGAAAATAGTGCCTTTTTATCAATAAAAAGGAGGAAAAATGAGGAAAAGAATCGTTTTAAAATTAAGCGGAGAATCATTAGCCGGGGAGAACCGCGTCGGTATTAACCATCGCAAAGTCAACGAAATTGCTGAAGAAATCAAGACTTTATTTGATTTAGGAAATATAGATTTATCAATTGTAGTTGGCGCCGGTAATATTTGGCGAGGACGAGATGCTATTGAATCCGGCATGGATCGTTCAAGTGCTGATTACATGGGTATGTTGGCTACGATCCTAAATGCCTTAGCTCTTCAAAATTCTTTGGAACGCTTAGGATGTGATACGCGAACGATGACTTCTTTGGAAATTCCCTCTGTGGCAGAACCTTACATTCGTCGAAAAGCTCTTTCGCATTTAGAAAAAAACCGAATTGTTATTTTTGGCGGTGGTAACGGAATTCCTTTTTTCACAACCGATACTACGGCGGCTCTAAGAAGCGCTGAATTAGGTTCCCATTTAATCTTAATGGCCAAAAATGGTGTCGATGGTGTTTATGATTCCAACCCTAAAGAAAATCCGAATGCGAAACGTTATTTACAAATTACCCATCAAGAGTTATTAGACAAGCATCTTGATGTGATGGATTTAACGGCAGCAACCTTATGCAAGGAAAATAATATTGATATCCTAGTTTTTGATATGAACGTAAAGGGAAATATTGCAAAAGCTGTCAATGACTTTTCTATTGGAACATTAATTTCAAACAAGAAATGAAAGGAAAATAAAATATGCCTCAAAGTATTATCAATGCCGGCGAAGAAAGAATGAATAAAGCCTTAGTTGCTCTCAAAAAAGAACTTAGTTTAGTGAGAACGGGACGAGCCAATCCCAGTGTCTTAAACGGAGTATTAGTTTCCTACTATGGTGTTCCTTCACCATTAACCCAAATTGCTGCCATTTCTGTTCCTGAAGCTCAATTATTGGTGATAAAACCATACGATCGTGCTATTTTAAAAGATATTGAAAAAGCCATTCAACTTGCTGATTTAAACCTAGTGCCAATGAATGATGGAACCGTCATTCGCATCAATTTCCCGGCTTTAAACGAACAGCGAAGAAAAGAACTTGTGAAAGAAATCAAGAATCTTGCGGAAGGAACAAAAATAGCCATCCGAAACATTCGTCGCGATATGGTTGACCAGATGAAGAAATTAGAAAAAGACCATGTAATTAGTGAAGATGAATTAAAACGTCATAGCGAAAAAATTCAAAAAATTACCGATAAATTCGTTGAACAAACCGATGGCATTGCCAAAGAAAAAGAAGCCATGGTTATGGAAATCTGAGAAGAGGAAACTCTTCTTTTTTTTTGATTGCTTTTTTTGATGTTTTTTTGTATAATTAAAACGAGGTGGATTATGGATCTGTCGGTTTTATACAACATTAATTATGGGATGTACATTCTTGGGGTGATGGACAAAGTGAAACCATCGGGGTGTATTATCAACTCGGTTATGCAAATAACCAGCAAGGATCCCATTATTGCCATCAGCATTAATCAAAAAAACTATTCATTTTTGCTTTTAAAACAAACCAATAAGTTTAGCATCTCTATTTTATCGGAAGATACCGATCCTAAGCTTATCTCGCGATTTGGTTTTTACAGCGGAAAAGAAGTTGAAAAATTCAGTGGATTTGATTATGAAATGTTTGACGAGACACCGATAATAACCAAGGATACTTGTGGTATTCTTATTTGTGAAGTATTATCAATCGTGGAAGCAGAAACGCATGCGGTTGTATTGGCTCGGTTAGTTAACACCAAAGCGGGAAGTAACAAATATCCGCTTACCTATTCTTATTACCATAAAGTTATGAAAGGTAAAACTTCACAGTATGCTCCGACTTACCAAGAAGAAGCAACAAGCGGAAAGTATGTTTGCGATGTCTGTGGTTATCAACATGACCGCGATATTGAACTCGAAGACAACACTTTTAGATGCCCAGTATGTGGGGCCACCAAAGATCATTTTTATAAAAAACAATAGGAGGAAATTATGGATTTAAAAGGTTCAAGAACAGAAAAGAATTTAATGGAAGCTTTTAGCGGGGAATCTCAAGCTCGCAATAAGTACACTTACTATGCATCTCAAGCCAAAAAAGAAGGCTTTGAACAAATTTCAAATTTATTTAATGAAACAGCCAATAATGAAAAAGAACATGCGAAAACATGGTTTAAGTTGTTGCATGATGGCATTAAACCGACAACGGAAAATCTCAAGGATGCAGCCGCTGGTGAACATTATGAATGGACCCAAATGTATGCTGAATTTGCGAAAGTTGCCAAAGAAGAAGGCTTTACAAAAATTGCTTATTTATTTGAGGCGGTAGCGAAGATTGAAAAAGAACATGAAGAACGCTATTTAGCATTACTTAATAACGTTGAACATGAAAGTGTTTTTGCGAAAGAAGAAGCAACCGTTTGGATTTGCTTAAATTGTGGTCATTTACATTATGGGAAAAAAGCTCCAAACATTTGTCCGGTTTGTGATCACCTACAAGCTTACTTTGAAATGTTTA
>JBFXGS010000111.1:0-3830 GCA_050177775.1 Bacilli bacterium
TAACACCTCATTTTGTAAATAGTATTATATCATAATTTATGAATTAAACCAAATATTTTTACAAAAGCTCTTACTAATAAAACAAAATTTTGTTATAATACCTTAAAAAGGTTGTTATATGATTATTTGTTTAATCCGCCATGGGCAAACAGATTGGAATAAGTTGCGCAAAATTCAAGGCCAAACCGATAACCCCCTTAATGATCGAGGAAGAATGGAAGCAAGAATTGTCGCTTCTTATTTAATGCAAAATAATCCTAAATGGGATTATTTATATACCAGTCCGCTGGCACGAGCATTAGAAACGGGAATGATTATTGCCAGTTCTTTAAGCCTTCCTAAACCCATTGTCTTAGACAATTTAAAAGAAAGAAATTTTGGAGAGTTTGAAGGAACGACCATAAATGACCAAACTTTTCCAACCATTATGAAAGAACAAGTCAAAGGGTTGGAAAGTAAACAAGCTTTGCAAACAAGAGTAAAAAAAGCCATCGGGGAAATTTACAACCAGCATCCCCAAGGCAAAATATTGATTACCACGCATTCACATTTTATTAAAGGTCTTTTGTCAACGATCAAACCTGATTTTGACTTTGCACAATTACTTTATAACGGTTCGTTAAGCTATTTTGAAGTTAACGGCCAAACGATAACCTTACTTTCATTCAACGAAGAACCAAAATAAAAAGCCGAGCATTTCGGCTTTTTATTTTAACCATTCATACTTCATTCGCGCTTCATCTAAGGCCTTTTGAATGCTTGCTTGGGCCCGATGACTGATATCCGCCGTCGCTAATCCTTTTATTTCTTCATAAGGGATAACTTCACAAACGCGAACAAAAACATTCGTTGAAGTGTATAAAAAACGTTTTTTTACTCGGTAAAAATTATCAACGGCGATAACAACAATGGGGGCCTCGGCTTTTTGGGCCACCCGAAACGCACCATGACGAAATTCATTCATGTTGGGACTTTTACTTCTTGTTCCTTCCGGACATACTCCGAGCGCTTTTCCATCCTTGACGCGCTTGATGGCTAAAGCAATCACTTCCAAGGCTTTTCGATCATTTTTTCGGTCAAGAGGAAGGTATCCCGAAGTTCGCAACCAAGGACCAATCACCGGCCAGTTTAACAGATTATCTTTCATGATAAAAGTAATTACATGGCTTTTCATCAAAGCTAAAATGGCAATCGGATCAAGATTGGATTGATGATTGGATACTAAGAAAAATTTGCTGTCTTTAGGAAGCAATTCTTCGTTCTCATAAATGATTTTAAGACGGTAGAAAGTCACTAAAAAGCGCGTTGTCCAAGTAATCATTAAGCTATAAAACTTATTGGGGTGAATCACGACTTTTTTAGGGTTCATAAACAGGGTCATTATTCCTAAGATTCCATAGAATAAAACAAACGAAAGAATCCAAAAAATAACAAAAAAAATCGGAAAGCTCCACCAAATGATGCCTGTTGTTAAAAACTGGGTAAAATAAATATATAAACCGGAACCGATAATAGCCATCAAAGACAAAATAAAAATAATCATAATGCTACTTTTCTAGCCTTTCATAAACGCAAAAAGAAAGTTCATCGCTAATGGTTTCTTTTATTAACCTAAATAAAGAAAAATCAATCTTGGGAAAAGAAACATCACCTTCATAATTGCGACGAATATGGGTAATATAAAGACGCTTAGCATAGGGAAGAGCGGTTTGATAAATTTGCCTTCCCCCAATAATAAAGATTTCATCTTCACAGGGACTCTTTAAAAAAGTTTCAAAATCATGAATGACTTCAACATCAGGATATTGCCAATTAACATTCTTGGTCACAACGAAGTTTTTTCGGTTGGGAAGAGGTTGATGTGAATGAGATACAATCGATTCAAAAGTTTGGCGTCCCATGACAACCTTGTGATTAGTGGTTGTTTGTTTGAAATAGCGCAAATCCTCAGGGTAATTCCAAGGTAATTCCTGGTTTTTTCCAATGATGCCATTTTGACTGATGGCAACAATAATCGAAATCATACTGCCACCTTTCCCTTGATACTCGGGTACGGATGATAATCTAATAATTCAAAGTCTTCAAATCCAAAATCATCAATCGACCGAACATCGCGTTTGATAATCATTTTTGGAAGATCTCTTGGTTCACGTGTTAATTGTAAAGCAACTTGTTCAAGATGGTCCTGGTAAATGTGGGCATCCCCAATCGTATGGACGAATTCTTTTGGCTCTAAACCACACACTTTCGCCACCATCATGGTTAATAATGCATACGAAGCGATATTAAAAGGAACTCCTAAGAAAGCATCGGCACTACGTTGGTATAATTGGCACGACAATTGATTGTTTTGAACATAAAATTGAAATAGTAAATGACAAGGAGGTAGAGCCATCTCATCAATATCAGCAGCTTGCCAACTATTGACGATTAGCCTTCGCGAATGCGGATTGGTTTTAATTTCCTCAATCACTTTTCCCAGTTGATCAACTTCACGGGTTTTGCTGGAAAAGTTTCGCCATTGATGGCCATAAACCGGGCCCAAATCGCCCCATTTCTGCGCAAATTCTTCATCGTTCTTAATCTTTAAGACAAAATCATCGATTGATTCTTGCTGATAATCACTTGAACGTTGGTATTTTTGAAAAGGCCATTCATTCCAAATCCGGACATCATGATCAACTAAATATTTAATGTTGGTATCACCTTTAATAAACCACAGCAATTCATGAATAATGGATTTTAAATGAACTTTTTTGGTGGTTAATAAGGGAAATCCTTTTTGCAAATCAAAGCGCATTTGATAACCAAAGGTGGAAATCGTTCCGGTGTTAGTCCGATCGTGTTTATTGGATCCTTGTTCTAAAATATGTTTTAAAAAATCTAAATATTGTTTCATAATTACCTCTAGTTAATGACTAATGAAAAGGCAAGCAAATTAAGATTAAATTTTAATCAATATGTTCACCACGAATTTCCATAATTTCTAAAACGACTATTTCCAAAATATTCTCAATGGTTGCAAGTGCGATTAATACATATGAGACCACGGAACTGATAAATTCCCAATCGGGATTATTGCGAAGAATGGCAACAAGAAAGACAACTGACGAAAAAACCATCATTGAGTATGCCATGGTTTGGAAAATAATCGTTAGCGTCATAAAATCTTGGCGTTTTGCTTTTTTTGTGAAAACAAAAAGGGGTTTTGCTTTTTCCCACAAATTGCCTCTTCCAAAATATTTATCTTTCGGAATGTATTTGTCTAAACGGTAGCAAGAAGCAATAACCGCAAGTTGTCCTAAAATGCCAATGATGAAAGCCCAAACAACATCCATAAAGTTTTCTCCCTAATTCATTATACTAAATTTACCAAAGACAAGCAAGAATAATCAAAGAACGTGCATTTTTTTCTAAGTTTTAGTATAATTAGGTGAGGAAAAATATGAATATCGAAACCAAAAATCAATTTGAAACTTTTATTAATAAACCGCTTGCGCTTCTTTTTTTCACAAGCCCAGCTTGTTCGGTTTGTCATGCGGTTTACCCAAAACTTCAAACATTTTTAGAAAATCACCAAAACATTGATTTTGGAAAAATTGACTTAGAACAGCAACCCTATTTACGAGGACAATTACTCGTTTTTTCCGTCCCGACTTTGATTTTGTATAAAAATGGTCAAGAAGTGATCCGACAATCACGTTTTATCGATTTATATCAACTCGAAAAAAACCTAAGTAAATATTTATAAAAAGAGAATCTAAGTTTTGCTTAGATTCTATTTTATTAAAAAATCTTTTCCTTTCATCGTTTCTGGTTCAAAGAAAGCT
>JBFXGS010000112.1:0-3821 GCA_050177775.1 Bacilli bacterium
TCATCATTTTCAAACTTCCTAAGAATTTGGAAAAAGGCACTTTGCTGCTAACAACCAAAATGACGGTTATAAAAAAGGCCAGAAGCAACGAAGGTAAAGTTTGTAGTAAAAAAAGTGAAGTTATCAACAAAAAAATCACGATAATTTTCGTTCGCGGATCTAAACGATGAATCCAAGAATCAGCATTAAAATATTGCCCAAAAACAACTTTATTATTCATGGTCTTCACCAAATTTATCACAAATTTCTTGATAGGCATCCTTGATGGAATGTTTGTTAACATCTAGATCAATGTGAAATTTGCTGGCAAGCGCTCGTAAAATACTAACGGTGTTGGGATAATCTAGGTTATATGTTTCCATTAAGTCTTCTTTTGCGAATAATTGTTTTTTATCACCATCAAAGATTATTTGACCTTGTTTTAAGACAATCACTCTTTCTACATAAAGCGAAACAACTTCCATATCATGCGTGATTAAAATAATTGTTTTATGATACTCATCATGAAGTCTTTTTAGGAAATTTAAAAGTTCGCTTTTGGCCAGTGGATCAAGTCCAACCGTCGGTTCATCTAATATGAGAACTTCGGGATTCGTCGCAAGAATAGAAGCAATGGCTACTTTTCGAAGTTGCCCTCCCGATAATGTAAAAGGGCTTCGGTCCAACAAATCCGTGATTCCCATTACTTGGGCGGCCTCTTGAGCCGTTTTTTCTAAGTTCGGCATCCCAAAGTTTTTGGGACCAAACATTATTTCTTTTTTCACGTTTTCTTCAAAAACTTGATATTCAGGAAATTGGAACACTAACCCTACCTTTTGGCGAATCGGCTTTAATTTAACCGCAGGGGTAATCTTATTTTGAAAAAGTTCAACTTCACCATCAATTGGTAACAGCAAAGCGTTCATCATTTGGACTAAGGTCGATTTTCCGCTTCCCGTATGACCGACGATGGCAATAAATTCATCTTTTTTGGATATCTTTAAATTAATATCTTCAAGAATGTAACGAATATATTGTTTTCTACGAGGACGATAATAGGCAAAAGTTACTTTTGAAAAGCGTATTCCCATAACATTTCCTCGATTTCTTTTTTGTTTTTTAATTTAGGGTTTTTTTCGATTAATTCGATTAATTTCATACTTTCCAAAATATCCAGCGAGCTGTTTTTCAACAGGTCTTTATGTGCAAAAACGGCTCTCGGAGTATCGTTTAGGATTATTTCTCCCAATGATAACACGATCACACGATCGGCAAAGGTAGCTTCATTCAAATTATGGGTAATGGCAATAATCGTTTTATGGCCTTTAAGCGTATTAATGATTTCGTTTACTTCCTTAACTCCACGGGGATCAAGCATTGATGTTGATTCATCAAAGATGATAACTTCGGGGCTGGCTGCCAAAACACCGGCAATCGCCACTCGTTGCTTTTCACCACCCGATAAATTCTCGGGATTGTATTCCAAAAAGTTCTCCATGTTAACGAGTCTCGCATATTTATCGATTAATTCAAGCATTGTTTCTCGGGGAAATTGACGATTTTCAAGTCCAAAAGCCATATCGTCTTTGACGGTGACACCGACAAATTGATTATCGGGGTTTTGAAAGACAATGCCGACTTGCTGTCTGATTTCATTAACATTTTTTTCATTTAACAATAACCCATTTATATAAATCTCGCCTGTTTCCACAGGAAGAAGTCCCGTCAAAAGTTTGGCAATGGTTGATTTCCCGCTTCCGTTATGACCAAGGATACAAACAAACTCGCCCTTTTCAATCGAAAAAGAGATGTCTTTGATAACCGGCTCATTGGGACGATATGAAAATGATACATGCTCGACTTTAATCATGTTATACCTCAATGATGATTTCTTTTGTAACATAGCGGACCATAATGCCGTTGGTACAAACAATTGGTGACGGATAATTGGGGGTAAGCTTCATGTGAATACAGTATTGATTTTTACAATTCGCCAGCGTCATTTCGACTAAAGATTTGGTGATGTGAACGGTGTTAATGATCTCTTCATCCGAACTAATCATGTAAGTCTTTACGGTATCGTTTATTTTGACCGTTAAAATGGAATGCGAAGACGTTATTTCCACAACATCATCGGTGGCATCGGTAACATTGACGGAATAAATGACTAAATTGCGATAATAAACCTCAACCGTTAAATCGTCCGTTCGGCCTAAAGAACTAAAATACATTAAATATAAAAAAACCGAAAAGGAAAAAACAATGGTGATAATAATAATGTCCAATTTTTTCATGTTTTTACGCCCTTTGCAATGCCATATTTTACCAAATTTTTTCCTTTTTTACAAGTCAATCGATAAAGATAAAAAAATAAGAAGGTTACTTCTTATTTTTAAGAGCTTCTAATCGGGCTTGTTCCTTTATTTTATAGATTTCTTCGACGGCAAATTGAATTTTTGTCACAACATTGGCTTTGGTTTGAGGAAATAAGTAATAAGTGTCATCAAGTGTTGACAAATCAAGACAATCGCCTTTTTTAAAGTAATCAAATTCAATATGTAAACTATACAATGATAATGTGGGTTTTTCAAGACGAAATTCGGGTTCGTTTTCTAAATTACTTAAGACAAACCCGTCTAAATCGTGCTTCAAATGCGCTTTCCCTAAACGAATATAGCCTTTCGCATTCGGCAACCAATCAACAATGACTTCATCCTCAAAAACATATGTTCCTTCGAGAACTTGTTTCTTCACTTGTTCTCTTTGAAATTCAAACCAATCCGGGATATGGGAGAATTCGGTTTCGCCATCGATTGCTTTTAATTCACCAGAAACGTCTATTTCCCAACGTTTATGGCAGTGTTCACACCAAATTTCAATACCATTTGAATTCATTTTCGATTCTGTTAAACAATGAGGGCATTGATATAAAATATGATGCAAGCCTTTTGCTCGATTGACATAATCGATTTTTATTTGATTATCCTTTTGCCATTTGTAATCATCATAGACAAATTTTTCTCTAATCGCCTGATTAATTTCTTCAACGGATGCCTTATTAAGTTCTTCAGCGGTCAATATCTGCGTCATTTCGACCTCTAAGCGGACTTTTCGTTTTTCTAAATTCCAAACTGGTTGCGATAAATGATTCCCGTGCTGGATAAAAGTCACGACCGGTACTTTTAGCATTTTCACTAGTTTTCCAAGTGAGTCCGGCAAAACCGAATTGGTTCCGGTGTAACTATAACGAGCTTCAGGATAGAGAGCTAACACCGTTTTGTTGACATCAAGGGCATACTTCATATGTTTTATGAGTTGAAGATCTTGCGTAAACTTGCGCTTACAAATGCAACCGACTTGCCTTAATAGCCACTCATTAATTAAAAAGCCATCAATGGCGACGACATAATTGGCACGATATGGAAATAGCGCTTTTGTTGCCACTTTAAAGTCAACAAACGCCATATGATTGGATAAAAATAAATAAGGGGGCTTTAACCCTTTCATGTTGGTTTTTATGACTTTTAGTTTGCGACTCCAAACTTCGGGAAAACTAAGTAGCCACGTTAAGGGAGCTAAAAACCACCTTTGTTTGATGGGCTTTTTATGCATATCAAATCGAATAACATCTTTCATAGAAACCTCTTTTTGTCAGTACTTAATTATATAATTAAGTGCGAAAATAGACAAGAAATATTTATTTGTTTATTTAATAAAATTAAAAACCCCTAAAAAGGGGTTTATCTTACACTAATTCAATAATGGCCATAGGAGCAGAATCACCAAGGCGGGGAACAAGTTTTAGCACTCGTGTATATCCACCCTTGCGTTCTTTGTATCTC
>JBFXGS010000113.1:0-3792 GCA_050177775.1 Bacilli bacterium
TGATATAATCAATCGAAAGGATTTTATGGTAGACAAATGAAATTAAGGGTTATAAAATCGGGCTTATTTATAATAATAATGTCAACACTTTTTCTTTCTGCTTGTAATTTTTTCCAAGCTAAAACGGTTGTGGCTATCGAAATCGATGCAACGACCATTGAAGAACCATTTGATATCGACACTTTTGATTTATCGAATATATCAATTTTAGTTCGCTATTCGGATAACACCACGGAAACAATCGCTTTACAAGAAGCGATGTTGTCCGTTTCTGATTTAGCGCTTCTTGATCAAGTTGGAGAACATAATATTACAATCACTTATCTGGGAAAGACCACAACATTAACGATTGTTATGGCCTATAGTACTTTAAAAACGCAACTAATGACTTTTTACAATTTAGCAATCACGCAAACCGATTTTACCGGGACTTACGAAGAATGGTTAGCGTCCATTCAAGGTCCGGCGGGGACGGATGGAAGAGAAGTCGAAATGCAGTTTGCAACGGGCTTTATCCAATGGCGGTATCAAGGTGATGCCACTTGGATTAATTTGCTTGATCTTAGTATTTTAGGAAGCCTGATTGGGGAAGCAGTAGGCATTCAAACGATTGTCATTAATGATGATGGACATCTGATCGTTACCCTTTCCAACGATCAGATAATTGATGCCGGAGAAGTAACGGGTGGAGCGATCATTGCACCGGTTATGCTTCAGGTTACTTTTGATGCTCAAGGGGGAATTATGCCTAGTGAATATCCCAATACGGTTAACGTCGAAAAAGGATCGACTCTAGTTCTACCCATTCCTACTAAAGAGAGCTATTTATTTGAAGGCTGGTGGACGGGTGATACCGTTAATGATGGGAAATTCACCAATTACATTCCGATTGCGACGGACATGACCTTACATGCTCAATGGCAATTAGTGGATTATTATTTAGAGGGACCAAATACCGTGGGTACGGGAAAAACGATATCATTAAGATTAATAACCGATTATCCGTCATTAGCAATCAATTGGAGTTCCAGCGATCAAACGATTGCTATTGTTGATAGCAGCGGGAGAGTTACGGGAGTTAGTTTTGGTACGGTGGTCATTTCTTGTGTTCTTGAAGGAGTTGGAACCGTTACTAAAACGATTGAAGTGACAACATCAACGGCTTTAACCGTTGGGTTACCCTATAATCCTAGTGTGAATTTGTTTGGTTCATTTTGGGGCGCCAATACTTTTAATATGAACATTCAAAAGTTGACTTTTGGTTATTCGCTTTTTTCATATCAAAAAGAAAGTGACAAATATCTTCCTGATCCGATGGTTGTGAAAGACTTACAAGTCATAGATAACCTTGATGGAACCAAAACATATACCATTGAAATTAATAATGATTTAAAATGGAATGATGGAGTGGGTATTGATGCGAAAGATTATTTGTTTGGCATCATGCTTTCCCTCAATCCGATTTTCTCCGAAATCGTTGGAAATGGTTTAAGTAATGATTATGGAATCCTTGGAGGTGAAGCATATGCTGATGGTGAAGTCACCAATCAGGATGGTTTAGAAGAATTTGAAGGGTTAAATTTGATCAATGATTACCAATTTGCTCTTACTCTTCCTGATTACACTTATTACTTATTCTTTACTAATGCCAAACCTTACCCAAGGCACGTTATCGCTCCGAATGCGGATATTGTTCAAGGCGTCGCCGGGGCCAAGATTACCGGGACTTGGACAGTCGAATCTTTACTGGCCACCATTGATCATGACGGCGTCGGCTATCGTTATGATATCAGCGTCACTTGTGGACCTTATCAACTTGATGAATTTAATTATGAACAACAAACCGCCATTTTAAAGAAAAATTCATATTATAAAGGCAATTATGAAGGCCAAATTCCTAATATCGAAACTTTAGAATTAAAATTTGTGACCGCAAGCCGTCAAATTGAAGCCCTTGTCAGTGGGGAAATTGATTTAACGGGCTCTATATCTCCGATATCAAGTTTTAATTTGGTAAATTCGGGGTTACTATATGTAACCGATGAGACCATTGATGTTATGACTTTTCATAGGAATGGTTATGGTCAAATCGTATTTCACTGTGATGCGGGTGCTGGTCCAACCGGAAGTGTCGCTGTCCGCCAAGCCCTTGCTTACATCAGTAATCGCGAATTGTTTTTGACAACTTTTGCCAACGGATTGGGAATTATTCCCAATGGACAGTATAGCTTAGACGACTGGATGGTTAAAGCTTCCACAAACGAATTTGGGGTTATTTATGGGCGTGATGGGGAAGGAAATATTGTCAGCTTAAATGATTATTCTTATAATCCCGCTTTAGCCGTTTCTTTACTGGAGGCCGATGGATGGATTTATAACGAAACCGGTCAACCTTATGTTCAAGCCACGGATAATTCTTCGGTTCGCTACCGAAAAGTCGGTGAGGTTTATGAACCGTTAATTATCGCTTGGGGATATTCAGCAAACGTTTTTAGTAATTTAATCAATTCGCAAATTGTTGAAAATGCTAAAACAATTGGCATGCAAATAACCGGACAGCAGGAAAATCTTCTTGACTTGGTTATTAACCATCTCTATGGGAGTCTTGGCGATGGCTATTTGATGCCGGAAGATTTAAATAATGATGGGAAATGGACGATTGTTGATATTCCTGTGTATGAGAAGCTTGATGAATGGGGAAATGTGATTGAAGCGGATTTAAGAGCTTTCCATATGTTCAATGTTGGTTTTGCCTTTAATGCTGGTGTTTTTCAACCATATGAAACATTATCCATTGAACACTGGGGATACGATGGTGCAAGTGAAAATTTCTCATTTATGAACTCTTTCTATATTGGTGATCAAGAATTACAGGATGCGGCTGAAAAAATGTTAACGGCAACTTCCGATGCAGAGTATTTGTATGCTTGGCAACAATACCAATACTGTTTCAACTTGTTATTGCCGGCTATCCCGATGTATGCGGAAGACTATCATGTCTTCTATAATCCCGCTCTTAAAAACTATGAATTAACATCCAAATGGTCTTTTACTGAAACTATTTTATATGCGGATGTCATTCGTTGAATCTTTTGAAAAGAGGGTTGACTTTGGTCAGCCCTCTTTCATTTACTCGTTTGTTTGGTAGGATTTATTGATTTTTGATGGAAAAATAATATCACAAATGGTATAATACAAACATCATGTCCCGATAGCTCAGTGGATAGAGCGATTGCCTCCTAAGCAATAGGTCGAGGGTTCAACTCCCTTTCGGGACGCCATTTTAAAAATATGGTTTTTGATAACCACCCTAGGCAAGGTTTTCCTTGCTTTTTTTTATGGTTTTTTTATAGGAAACCGTTTTTAAATTTTCAACACAGTGTTGACTAATGTTCAATAAATGATATAATATATTATCTTTTTGTGCTGGAGGGGAAAATGGACAAAAGAATTAAAAAAACGAAAAAAAAATTAAAAGACACTTTGACGATGATGATGGGAGAACAGCATTTTCAAAGCATTACGGTCAAGGATTTAACCGAAAAAGCTCAAATTAACCGGGGGACTTTTTATCTCCATTATCAAGATGTATCGCACATGTTATCGGTCTTAGAAGAAGAAATCTTAGCTGACTTAATCAAGATTGTGGAAAAAAACCGTGTGGTTGGCTCGGAGTACCGCGTAATGCCGACATTAATTGAACTTGTGGAATACTTACACCAGGATTTGCCTTTTTGCAAAGCCCTGGTCGGTCCCCACGGCGATATCAATTTTATTGATATGTTAAAAAAA
>JBFXGS010000114.1:0-3792 GCA_050177775.1 Bacilli bacterium
GCTTGCTAAACAAGCCGGAAGTCGTCATGACTTCTTTGAAAAGACTTTAACTTCCGCCAAAGGGAAGCTTTATTTGTGGAGTCTTGCTCCCTTCTTGTTTGCTTTTGGGGCTTTTGTGATGGGACCAACTTTAGTTGTTCCGATTGATAATACTTTCCCCGCCGCCTTGGCCGCCGTTTCCGGTGTTGCTTACATCATTTATGTGGGAATAATTAAAAAAAGATCCCGCAACGGAAACGAGGATTATACGAAATGGAAAGCCTTTCGTCAATTCCTTCTTGATTTTGGAAGAATGGAAGACTACCCAATTCCGGGACTGGTTGTTTGGGAACATTACTTGGTTTATGCAACATCCCTAAAAGTTGCCGATAAAGTCATGGAGCAATTGGAAGTAAAACTTCCGGCCGAAATGATTGAGAGCGAACAATCAACTTATATGGGATTAGGATATCGATATTATGGATTTCACTTAGGCTATGCTTTAGGAAGAATTAATCAATCTGTGTCAACTGCTCGTTCCAATGGACACGCAACCATTGCTGCTCATCAAGCCCAAACCTCAGGAACGGGCCGAGGCGGGGGCTTTGGTGGTGGTCGTTCCTTTGGTGGGGGCGGCGGTGGTTTCCGAGGAAGATAGAATAAATAGAAAGAGAGGATATTATGAACAATTTATTTTTAATTGGTGTTGGTGGAATAATTGGTATTATTATTGCCATCCTCGTTGTTTTGTTAATTGTTTTTGTGATTGGAGTTTACAACAAGTTAGTTGTTTTACGTAATCGTGTTCGCAATGGATGGAGTCAAATCGATGTTCAATTAAAGCGTCGTTTTGATTTAATTCCTAACTTAATGGAAACAGCCAAAGGCTATGCTAACTTAGAAAAAGGCATTTTTGAAGAATTTGCGAAAGCCCGCGGTTTATACGCTCAAGCCGCTCAAAGCGGTAGCGTTGAAGGAATGGCCCAAGCCAACCAATCTTTAGGAGGAACATTAAGCCGTTTACTCATGGTTCAAGAACAATATCCGGAGTTAAAAGCTAATACTAATTTCCAAGATTTAATGGCCCAATTAAAAGATACGGAAGATAAAATTTCTTTCAACCGTCAGTTTTACAATGATACTGTTTTAGAATATAACAATAAAATGGAATTATTCCCAAGTAACATTGTTGCCAACATTTTTAGTTTTAAAGCAGCGCAATTCTTTGAAGTTAAGGATGAGGTTGAACGTCAAGCTCCAAAAGTTAAATTCTAATAAAAATAGTACTCAAGGAAACTTGAGTACTATTTATAAAAAAAGCTCAAACTATTCGTTTGAGTTTTGTTTTTGATTTAAACGTTTATTGAATCTTTCAACACGACCAGCTGCTTGAATGAACTTTTGTTGTCCTGTGTAAAAAGGATGGCACTTGGAACAAGTGTCCACACGCATTTCTTTTAAAACAGATCCTGTTTCAAAAGTGCTTCCACATGTTGTACAAACAACCGTTACATTGTGGTATTTTGGATGAATTTTATCTCGCATCATTATCTCCTTCCGCCATAAGTTTTTAAGACTCATAGTAAGTTTACTTCGTATATTATAATATAAAAGCCTTTAAAAGTCAACACAAATAATAAAAACGGTCCGGTTTATGGTTTTATGGAAAAACTAAAACCAAAAATTAATAATTTAGTTGTATCTTTATAAAAAATCAATAAATCTTTTAAAAAGATTATGAATACGATATAATATTGATGAGGTGAATAGCATGGATTTACAAGTTAAGGATGGTTGGATTGAAGTTATTTCGGGAAGCATGTATGCCGGCAAGACGGAAGAACTAATTCGCCGAATAAAAAGAATCGAATATGCGAAGAAAGAAGTCATAGTGTTTAAACCCCAAATTGATAATCGTTATAGCAATGATGAGGTGGTTTCACACAATAATGGTCGTGCAAAATCCATTAATATCAGTGAACCAAAAGATATCTATCGTCACTTAAAAGGCCATTTGCCCTATGCCGTTGCCATTGATGAGGTTCAGTTTATGCCCCGAGCCATCATCGATGTTTGTGAAAACTTAGCCGATCAAGGAGTAAGAGTCATTGTTGCCGGCTTGGACAAAGATTTTCGCGGCGAGCCCTTTGGTGTGATGCCGGATTTATTGGCAAGAGCGGAGTTTGTTACAAAACTAGATGCCATCTGCCAAGTTTGTGGTGCCCCTGCCACAAGAACCCAACGCATAATCAATGGACAACCGGCTCGCTATACGGATCCGATTATTTTAGTCGGTGCCAAAGAACAATACGAAGCCCGCTGCCGTCATTGCCATGTTGTGTTAGACAAACCCCATGCGAACTGATGAATACTTTATGGGAAAAGCCCTCCTTCAAGCCCAAAAAGCTTATGCCAGGCAAGAAGTACCCGTGGGTTGTGTTTTAGTAAAAGATGGAAAAATCATTGCTTCAGCTTTCAATCAACGAGAAACAAAAAAAAGCAGTTTAGCGCATGCGGAAATGCTGGCGATTGCGAAAGCCTCAAAAAAACTTAAAACTTGGGTGTTAGAAGATGTTACCATGTATGTTACGCTTGAACCTTGTTTAATGTGCACGGGAGCCATTTTTCAAGCAAGAATAAAAAAAGTGGTCTATGGAGCCAAAGAACCGAAGTTTGGCGTGCTCGGTAGTCTTCTCGATTTATCAAAAGAAACAAGATTTAACCACAAGATTGAGGTTTCCCAAGGGCTTTATCAAGAAGAAATTTCAAACTTAATGAAAAGTTTTTTTAAACAATTGCGTCAGCAATAATATTGAAATAATAACATTTATTTGATATAATAAATCAATCCCATCTTAGGTACCTATATCCAATATTAAGCGGTGAACCAGGTCAGGTCGTGACTGAAGCAGCCTTAAGCATGTCTTAGTATGTGGGTATGGGTACCTAAGGTGGGATTTTAGTTATTTTCTTTATTTTGGATTTAAAGATATAATGGCTATGAAAACGAGAGGTTATTATGAATAATGTTTTTTAAATTGCGTCGTTTTAATCTAATCATGGGGGTCTTTCATTTACTTCAATGGATAGCGATGGTGTTTTTGGCTTGCGGTCATTGATAAAATTGCCACTTTTCAACCAATTATTGTTCAAAATTATTTAACCTTTGTTATTGGTGAAGGTTTAGTTTTAAAAGGGCGTGAATTATTTACATTGCCGTTTGGAATCCTTGGGCTTTGTTTTTGTTTTTATCCGCATTGGCGCACTTCTTAATTTCGCTCCCTAACAAAGTATTTAATGTTTATGTGGAAGATTTGAAAAAAGGAAAAAATCAATTCCGTTGGTTTGAATATGCTTTAAGTTCTTCCATCATGATTGTTTTAACGGTGGTCTTATTTGGAGTTGTCGATATTGCTTCATTATTGTTAATTTTTGTTTTAAACGCTTGCATGAATTTGTTTGGCTTAATCATGGAACAAATGAACTCCGGTTTTGAAAAAGGGAAAGTTAAATGAGGTCCTTTCATTTGGGGTTCGATTGCAGGAATTACGCCGTGGTGTGATTGTTCTTTACTTGTTTGGATCAGGCGGAGTAACAGAAGCACCGTGGTTTGTATGGGCGATTTTAGCTTCTTATTTCCTAGCTTTTAATGCTTTTCCATTTAATATTATTGCTCAATATTTAAAACTAGGGAAGGGGAAAGATTATTTATATAAAGAGCGCACATACATCATATTAAGTTTGGTGTCAAAACCCATTTTGTCTTGTCGGGTGTTATTTGGAGCCATGCAACCATGAACTATGACTAAAGTA
>JBFXGS010000115.1:0-3639 GCA_050177775.1 Bacilli bacterium
AAAAAAACAAATTACTAATATAATAATAATTTAAAAAACAATTAAAATTTAAAATACAGTTTCTTGCCGAGTAAATTTGCCGAGTTACAAAATTTCTCAATAGGAATAACCTGTATGCTTAGTATAGAAAATGAAAAAAAAGGGATTCATTAATCCCTTCTTTTCGTGATTATTTAAGTTAATACTATTGTATCAATACAGTAGTTCTATTATGGATATAGAGTACATTTTAATTTAATCTTATATTGTTCTAATAATTATATTTTTTTCTTCAAATCAAAATAACGACAGTCAATTGCATTATTGAAATAATAAAAGGCATTGGGTCTATCAACAATTATATCCAATAATGCAAAGAACCCTAAAACAGCAGGTTTATCGCGTAACGTGTAAGTATTAATTGATTTATCGTCAAGCTCTAAATTTTTTTCATTTAGAAGTTTAAACATAATCATAGTATTTATTATTTCCTTTGATCTTTCTAACGAGAATGATAATTCTTTTAAAAATAGATCCTCAGTGAAACTATTATTTACTCTATAATAGATTAGAATTAAAGTTTTGAAAGAATCGTCACAACTTAATTCTTTTAAAAAAGGTAAGATCAAATCCTTTTTATTGATGAAATAATTAAAGTTTTCGCTTTCTAACTTTGGAAATAGAGCAAAGAAAGGTTTATCCTTTTTTAGTTGAGTTGTTGCAATACCTTCCTTACATAAAACTTGTGAATCAACGTATTCTTCTCCCATAATATTTAAAGCATCGTATTGTGTTATAGCGGTAAAAACCGTTAAGGCTTACTTCCATAAAGCAACATAAGGAAAAGGCACGTGCAAAACGTTCTTTAAAATTCGGTAAACTGCCTAAGTATTTGGCTAGTTTTTGCTCAATCTTCTTGAAATCAAGATTTTTTCTCTTAATTAACTTACAAAGTCCATAGACTAAGAATCATCAAGAATCATTTTAGTAGTGAATCATTTTTTTACACTATATAAATACCGATTGGTGTTATCAATACTATAATGAGATTTTTTGTTTATGTTATTGTTGGTTCTTATTCATTCTTACTTTTTATGTTTTTTTTAACTTTCGTGTTTTAGTAGGGGTTTTCGTGTTTTTTGCTGATATTTCGTATTTTAATTGCGTCACAAAAAGAATAAAGCCTCTTAAATGACCTTGTATGAACACTCATTAGATTAGATTACGAAACGCAGAAAGGAAAAATATCCCTATTTTCACAACAAAAAAAGTCTGATAACGTTGTATCAAACCTATTGTGCTAATATGGAGGCTCCAGCCGGATTTGAACCGGCGATAACGGTGTTGCAGACCGTTGCCTTAGCCGCTTGGCGATGGAACCATTTGCCTTTGTTATTATACCAAAATTAGAAAAGATTGTCAAAAGAAAACGGCTAAAAACCATTATCTCAGTTTATTTTTTAATTTTACACAATCTTTACATTGACAACATTTAGTCTTTACATCCGACTAGTATAATGGCATCGTAAAAAGGAGAAATTATGAAAAAAATATTATTTTCGTTATTCTTATCATTTATGGCTTTGACTTTATTAACAGGATGTTTGGACCAAGGCTTTGATGCAACCAAAGAAATTAGTGTTATTTCCCGTGAAGAGGGTTCGGGCACAAGAGGTGCTTTCATTGAACTCTTTGGAATCGAACAAAAAAATAGTTTGGGTGAAAAAGTGGATTACACTACTACTTCAGCTGTCACAACCAACAGTACCGGCGTTATGTTAACCAATGTAGGTGATGATGCCCAAGCCATTGGTTATGTTTCTTTAGGATCATTTAACGACACCGTTAAAGGTTTAAAAATTGATGGTGTTGAAGCCAGCGTTGCCAATATTAAAAATGGCACTTACAGCATTTCTCGTCCTTTCAATATTGCCACCAAAGGTGATATTTCCGAAGTTGCGCAAGACTTTATCAATTATATTCTTTCCCAAGCCGGACAAAGTGTTGTGGAAAGCAATGGTTACATTGCCGCCGTTGATGCTCCGACAGCTTACACCGGAACCAAACCTTCTGGTAAAATCGTTGTGGCCGGTTCTTCTTCCGTTACACCTATTATGGAAAAACTAAAGGAAGCTTACTTAAAAATCAATGTTAATGCGACCATTGAAGTTCAATTGTCCGATTCCACCACCGGTATGAACAGCGTTGACCAAGGCATTTGTGACATCGGCATGGCTTCCCGAGCTTTAAAAGACAGTGAAATTGCAAAAGGCTTAGTTCCGCAAGTGATCGCCCTTGATGGGATTGTGGTAATTGTCAATAAAGACAATACTTATGATGGTCTGACAAAAACTCAAGTCAAAGATATTTTCATGGGAACGATTACCAATTGGTCGGATTTAACCGAATAAATGTTTCTTCATTCAAATGAGGAGTAGCCATGAAAAAATATCGTGAACAAATCATGAAAATCGTCTTCATCATATCCGCTGGAATTTCCATTCTGGCGGTTCTTTTGATTTGTTTTTTCCTATTTGCCAACGGTATTCCGGCCCTTTCCGAAATCGGTCTTTTTAAATTTTTGGGAGGAACAGTTTGGCGACCCCAAAATGACCTTTATGGGATCTTTCCGATGATTCTTGGCAGTATTTATGTGACAGTCGGTGCGATTATCATCGGCGTGCCCCTGGGGATTCTCATGGCCATTTTCTTAGCGTATTTTTGTCCTCCGAAAATTTATCATGTTTTTAAACCGGCCGTTGATCTGCTGGCAGGAATTCCTTCCGTAGTTTATGGTTTTTTTGGATTAATGGTCATTGTTCCTTCGATTCGTCTTCTTTTTGGTGGGAATGGCAATAGCATGTTGGCTGCATCCATCATCCTTGGCATCATGATTCTTCCAACCATCATCAGTATCAGTGAAGCTGCCATTCTGGCTGTTCCCAGAACTTATTATGACGGTTCGCTCGCACTGGGAGCCAGCCATGAACGAAGTGTCTTTTTCACCGTTGTTCCGGCGGCCAAATCAGGAATCTTGGCGAGCGTTATCTTGGGAATTGGGCGCGCCATCGGAGAAACGATGGCCGTTATTATGGTGGCCGGTAATCAAGCCGTTATCCCGACCAGTTTATTAGCAGGATTGCGAACGTTAACCGCCAACATTGTTTTGGAAATGGGTTATGCCACGGACTTACATCGCGAAGCTTTGATTGCCACCGCCGTCGTTTTATTTATCTTTATATTAATCATTAATCTCAGTTTTCAAATCATCAAACGGAAGAGTAAAATATGAAAAAAAGTAAAATTCTCGCTTTTTCTTTAAAATGGCTCGTTTACTTGGCAGCTATTTCTACCATCCTGATCATTTGTTTTATTGTCGGCTATATCTTAATAAAAGGAATTCCGCATTTATCGTGGTCACTTTTTAGCTTTCAATACACTTCGAATAATGTTTCCGTTTTTCCCGCCATTGTAAATACGCTGACGGTGACGCTTTTGTCCTTGCTAATCAGTGCCCCGTTGGGAATCTTTTCGGCCCTCTTTTTAGTAGAATACACTCATAAAAATAATAAGTTTGTGAAAATCGTTCGCATCACTTCCGAAACCCTCTCCGGAATCCCCACCATCGTCTTCGGTTTGTTTGGGTTTTTGGGGTTTGTT
>JBFXGS010000116.1:0-3490 GCA_050177775.1 Bacilli bacterium
ATGGCGGGGAATTCTGTGATTATCAGTCGATTGAAAAAGATAATCGAACAATCGTCTACTATGCTCATTCCTAAACCCGCCATCAAAAACAAAATTCGACCAAGTTACCGAAAAACAACTGTTAAAAGTTCAAAATTGGATGAATAATAAGCCAAGAAAGGTTTTGGGGTTTATGACTCCCATCGAGCGATTAAAAGAGCTTTGCCCTGATTTCCTCAGGTTAAATATTATTTAAAAAAATCGTGATTAATAATAATCAATTCCTATGCCTTTATTGCATTTCCAATTATAATATACTTAATTGAAGAAATGAAGATTTATAAAAACCAATATTGTTTTGAGTAAAATTGAAATTATGTTATAATAAAAACACTTTATGGAGTATGTATGGAAACAAAGTTGATTATAGTTGGTGGTGGAGCAGCCGGGATTATTTGTGCGATTACAGCCAAAAAACAAAATCCGCAATTACAAATTACCATTTTAGAGCAGAATGACCGAGTTGGTAAAAAGATTCTCAAAACCGGAAATGGAAAATGTAATATTAGTAACTTGAATATGAAGGAAGAATTTTATAATCACCCCATGGAATTAAGAAATTGGCAAAAGCAACTTTCTGTAAACGAAATTCTTTCTTTTTTTCGCGAACTGGGATTATTTCTTAAAACAGACGGATCAACAAGGGTATATCCTTACAGTGAGCAAGCCACCTCGGTATTAGAACTGCTGCGCTTTGAGCTTGCACGCTTACAAATTGAAGTAATATGTAACGTTGAAGTTATCAAGATGTCTTTTATAAAAAAATGGATTATTGAAACTAATCAAAGAGATTTTGAATCGGACATCGTTGTTATGGCAACCGGCTCCTTAGCTCAAGAAAAAACCAATGGTTATCAAATCCTTTCTGATTTAGGACATCGGGTTATTCCGCTCCATCCAGGGTTAGTGGCCATGAAAACAAAAGAAAAACTTCGAAATTTGCAAGGACTACGGGTTAAATGCCAAGCGCAAATATTTGATGAAAAAAACTTGCTGCATCAAGATATTGGAGAAATTCTTTTTAAGGAAGATGGACTTTCCGGAATCTTGGCTTTTGATTTATCGCGTTTTTTTACTGGAAAAAATATTGTCAGTTTAGATTTAATGTATGATCATCCCAATCTAGAAGAAGAACTGAATACCGTTTTTCAAAATAAAAGCTATTATGATGGTTTAATGGGTATATTACCAAAAATGTTAGTTTTAGAAATTTTAAAAAGAGTTTCTGAACCTAACGTTAAACGAATTGCTGAGATAATTCATAATTTGACGTTTGAGGTAATCGATACTTATGGTTGGGATTTTGCCCAAATTGCTTGTGGAGGAGTTAACATTAAGGATATTGCCGATGATTTTTCTTCAAAAAAACAGCCGCAATTATTTATTGTTGGTGAGCTTTTAGACATTGATGGAGCTTCGGGTGGTTACAATCTTCACTTTGCTTGGATAAGTGGAATATTGGCCGGAAGAGCCATTGCGCGTTTTTGAAAAAAACGGGAAACAGTTTACTAAAACAATAAAATATTGTATAATATCTATAGAAAGAGTGAAAAATATGAACTTACCTAATCGATTGACAATGGCACGGATTTGTTTAATTCCGTTCATTATTTTTATTCCTTTAATCCCCTTTTTTAATTCCGTTATCTTATTTGGAGATGCTAGCCTAAATACTCATTTTACTTTAGAAAATTTGATAATTTTAGTGATTTTTATTGTTGGATCTTTTACGGATTTTCTGGACGGCCATATTGCTAGGAAACATAATCTTGTCACCGATTTTGGGAAATTTATGGACCCTTTAGCTGATAAGCTACTTGTTTTAGCGGCATTAATTGTGCTTCTTGAACGAGGAAGAATGGAAGCCTTTGGGTTTGGTTTGGGTTTCGTTGTTACATTAATTCTAGCCCGAGAGTTTATGGTAACCGGAATTCGCTTAATTGCGGCAAGTGACCACTTAGTTATTGCTGCAAGCAAACTCGGGAAATTTAAAACGGTATCGCAAATGGCCTTAATCATAATCTTATTATTAAATGGTCACCCGTTTACGTTGCTTGGAACCTTTGCGCAAGATCTTATCAGTTTAGTGCTCATTGCCCTTGCGGGTGGATTAACCATCATTTCCGGATGGGATTATTTTTGGAAAAACAAAGATATTATCTTAAAGAATAAATAGGAGAAAAAAATGGCAGATGAAAAATTAAAAGCCTTAGAAGATGCCTTTAAGCAAATTGAGAAGCAATTTGGAAAAGGATCAATTATGAAAATGGGCGAAGCGGTTTTTGGGGATATGGAAGTATTACCATCGGGATCGATTTCGCTTGACCTAGCCATGGGTGTTGGTGGTTATCCAAAAGGAAGAATTGTTGAAATATATGGCCCCGAAAGTAGCGGAAAAACCACATTAGCGCTTCATGCCATTGCTTCAGCGCAAAAAGCGGGAGGGTATGCCGCTTTCATTGATGCAGAACATGCGTTGGACCCTGTTTATGCTAAGAATTTAGGTGTTGACATTAATAATTTAATTTTATCGCAACCCGATACAGGCGAGCAAGCCCTCGAGATTGCGGAACATTTAATTCGTAGTAATGCCATTGATGTGATTGTAATTGACTCTGTGGCCGCTTTGGTGCCAAAAGTGGAAATCGATGGCGATATGGGAGATTCCCACATCGGCATGCAAGCCCGTTTAATGTCCCAAGCCATGCGAAAATTAAGTGGCGCTATTTCCAAAAGCAAAACAATTGCCATTTTTATTAACCAAATTCGTGAAAAAGTCGGTGTCATGTTTGGATCGCCGGAAACTACTTCGGGAGGGCGAGCCCTAAAGTTTTATGCAACGCTTCGTCTTGATATTCGAAGAATTGATGCCATAAAATTAGGCACCGAAATCATTGGAAATATCACGAGAATTAAGGTTGTGAAAAATAAAGTTGCTCCTCCATTTAAAGTTGTGGAAGTTGATTTGATTTATGGGAAGGGCATTTCCTACGAAGGTGAAGTTCTTGATTTGGGTGTTAATTGTGAAATCATTAACAAAAGCGGAGCTTGGTTTGCTTACAATGGTGAAAAACTAGGTCAAGGACGTGAAAACGTCAAAGAATATTTCAAAAACAATCCGAACCTTACCAAAGAGATTGAAACCAAAATTCGTGAAACAATGAAGGGAAAACTTCATTCCCAAGAATAATTTGTAAAAACAGGCCAATTATGTCGGCTTGTTTTTATTTTAAGTATATTATAATTGGAAATGCAACAAAGGCATAGGAATTGATTATTATTAATCACGATTTTTTTAAATAATATTTAACCTGAGGAAATCATGGCAAAGCTCTTTTAATCGTTCGATGGGAGTCATAAACCCCAAAACCTTTCTTGGCTTATTATTCATCCAATTTTGAACTTTTAACAGTTGTTTTTCGGTAACTTGGTCGAATTTTGTTTTTTTCGG
>JBFXGS010000117.1:0-3485 GCA_050177775.1 Bacilli bacterium
TCATGTTGATGGATTAGAAGAACGGATTAAAAGATTAGGGAGAGCTAATATTCGTGAACAGGCTATTATGATGATGAAGGCTTACCGTGAACAAGCGGAAGTATTGATTTTAGAGTGCATGGCGGTTGAACCAGTATTGCAATGGCATTCCGAGCACCACATGATTCATGCCGATATTAACATTATCACCAATCTAAGGCATGACCATACGAAACAAATGGGAAACACCCTTGAGGAAATTGCTGCTTCGATTGCCAATACTGTCCAAAATAAAACAATTGTGGTTACAGGGGATCGCCAAAACGCATCAATCATTGAACAGGCAGTAATAAAAAAGGGAGCTTCCTTTATTTTTGCGCAAGCAAAAGCTAATTCTTATTCGTTAATGCAAGAAAATGAAAATGTTGCTATTAAAGCGGCGGAAATTTTGGGAATCAGTGAAGAAATAGCTAAAGAAGGAATCAAAAACCATGTCCCTGATTTTGGAGCATTTAAAACAATAAGCATTGGCGATTTATCTTTTATTAATGCCCTATCCGCTAATGATCCCGATTCGACTATTGCTTTGTATGACGAAGTTAAAAATCAAAATTTGAATCAACAAATTACTTTATTAGTAAATAATCGGTGGGATCGACCGGAACGGACCAAACAAAATATTGAATTAATAAAACACATAAAACCTCATCGAGTATATATTGCGGGAGACAATGCCCATTATGTTTCTCGGAAAATAAAAACTATCACCGAAGTTAAATTTTATTCAAAAATGGAAGATTTATTAAATGAAAAAATGGTGTTTGCTTTTGGGAATATTGGCCAGCAAGGATTTAAAATTTTACAAGCTTGCGAACAATGGAGGAACAATCATGGTAATTAATACAATCATCCTGGGACTAATTATAGCCATTATCTTTTTTGAGATAACCCAAATTTCACCCGGAGGTTTAATTGTTCCGGGGACTTTAGCGATGTATTTTGCTCGTTGGGATTGGATCATGGCTACGGTTGTAATTGCCATCATCACTTATCTAATTGTGAAGTTGTTATCGAAATATCTCTTAATATTTGGGAAACGAAAATTTGTTCTTTATATAATAATTAGTTTAGTTTTAAGTTATTTATTATCGTTGGTCACATCCTTTTTTCCCATTTCTTGGGCTAACACTTCGATTGTCGGCTATACGATTGCGGGAATTATTGCCAGCAACTTAGATCGACAAGGAATTACGAAAACAGTTTCTGCTTTAGGGATTGTTCTACTGCTAACCCAATTGATTGTTTGGGGCTTGGCATTGGTGTAATGTGAAAAAAGGGAGTTACATTATCTGGTTCTTGGGACTTTTGGTTTTCACAATCATGATAAGTTTTACGAAGACAACGACAGAAAGCCATAATTATGATACAAAAGTTCAGGCTACCAATCTGACAATTCAAGCTTTTCAAACCATTTATAATCATCGAATTGCCAATAATATTTCTTTAATCGATCCTACTCGACAAGGGGAATTAATGGATACCTATGAAACAGGAATGATCGGTTATTGGTTAACGGATATAACTACTACTTCGGGATCAATAAGAGCTAAACAATTATCGACTAATCCCAATTTTGCAGCGGTGGTCGTCGATATGCTAGATAAAGCCAATGTAAAAGAAAATGATGAAGTAGGAGTAGTGATGTCGGGTTCTTTCCCCGCAATTGGAATTGCTACGCTTTGCGCACTGCAAATCATGAATGTTAAAGCTTCTGTGATTGTTTCGATTGGGGCATCAAGCTATGGGGCGACAATCCCGGAATTTACCATCTTTGATATGATTCAGGTTTTATATGAAGCATCAATTATTGATAAAAACATCAATTACGTTTCTTTTGGCGGTAATGATGACACTGGAAATGAATTTTCAACGGAAACAAGAAATTCAATAATTAATCGTATTTATGAATCAGATATTAATTTACTAAGTGGAGGTTCTTTTGAAGAAGTAATAACAAACAGAATGAGTATATTTCAAGAAGAAGTACCAAAAATGAAGTTGTTTATTAATATTGGTGGGCATTTTTCTTCTCTTGGTCAAGGGCTATCGACTTTTTTATCGGATAATGGCCTTATTTTTCAAACAAAGCGACTTTATTCATCGGATAGAGGATTAATAAATCGATATTTGGAGCAAGGGATCCCCGTCACTCATTTTATTAATATTGAAGACTTAGTTATTGAATATGATTTATCACTAAATCCTACTTCTCCAAAAATTGATTTAACTTCTTCAGTCTACTATGAAGAAAAAGTTAATGGAATATTAGTATTAATTCCGGTTTTATTATCATTTCTAATTTTGGTTAAAATGCTATTGAAAAGAAAAAAGCCTCAAAAAACTTAATTTTTTTAAAATTTTTTTGGTAAACAATAAGTTTATAGAAAATCTCTTCCTTTATTTTGTGAATTCCGTTATAAATTAAATTAGAATTTTCTTTACTAGAAGAAGTAGCGGATGAATTATTATGAATAAAAACCCATTGAGTCGAAAAAGGATGCTGGCATTTGCATCCACGGATATTTTTGGGAGTGGATCCTTTAATATTATTAATTTCTTGTACCCCGGCTTTTTGGCTTTAACAATTGGCATTCCGGCATTTGAAGCGGGAATCATTATTTTGATTGCCCGAATTTGGGATGCAGTCACTGACCTCATTATGGGAGCTATTTCGGATCGCACTCATTCCAAACTTGGGAAAAGAAGAATTTATTTGGTAATTACTTCCCTATTGGTAGCTTTAGGCTTGTTTCTGCTTTTTTATCCGTTTAGTTTTGATTTCTTAGCATTACGGTTCATTGCTTGCTTATTTACATATATATTGTTTGCAACCATTCAAACGATGGTGATGATGAGTGGATTATTCTTTTTCTATATTGATTTTATAATTGTCAGAGACATTACAGCTGCCGGACAAGACAACATTGTTGGCTTATTTGGCGCTGCCCAATCACCAACAAAAATAAACCTCTCTAAATTCAAACTATCTATAGTGTTATTTATAGATTTCTGCATAGTCATATGATCTAGAGTATTCCCAGGAAATGTCTCTATAGAAATAGGGATTCCTTGTTCATCCATAAATAATCCCATTTGAACAATTGGTTGTTTTCTGTTTTCTTTAGAAACACCCATTTTTCGTAATGATTCATCATCATCTGGCTCATCAATCTCAAAGAAGAAGTTAGTTACATCATAATAAATAATATTGGTAGTGCGATTAAATTTACTAAGAAGGCGCTTGTTTATCCGGTTGGTTAAATTGGAACGGTAGTTATAAAGAAAGTCTAAGGTATCATAAACATTATATTCATAAATGTTCAGACTGTTGACAAAGTAAGTCAACAGTCTTTTTATTTGCTCTGGAAAAAGAGAGTAAAATTTGGTATAATATAAATATATAGTGAGGTATGGATATGTATTATGAAAAGCCAAAATCCCAGATT
>JBFXGS010000118.1:0-3482 GCA_050177775.1 Bacilli bacterium
TGCTCTAGGTATTTATTGTATTATTGATAAAGAAGAATCCCTTCCTAAAAAAATATTAAACATTGCAATTAACTTTAGCTTTTTATTATCGATTGATTTTTTAGCCATGCTTCCCGCAAACACCAAAGGGGCTTACATGGTTTTCGGCAATGAAATAATCTTTGCTTATGAAGGAGCAAAATTTGCCATTGGGGTTATCCTTGGTCTTATCTTTAGTTCTTTAGGGTTTGTTGTTTCCACATATCACAACTTTCAAAAGTACCTTCAATAATAAAAGAGAGAAATTATTTGTTTCTCTCCTTTTTTTTCATAGAATCGTCTTTTAACTTGTCTTTCCAATTAGGATTAATTACTTTGTCTTCACGGTATGACCTAATCGCATCCTCAACCGCACAGTAACTGGCAGAGGTTCCATACGCATCTGGTTGATAATCCGCCGCATAGTTTCCGGAAATACCAAAGGAACGGGCGGTTTCAACAGCATCGATATTCGCTCCTAAAAACAAAAACTCCCAACTGTTTTGACTCTTTTGGACTTCAATCATTCTTTTTATGGTCGGCAAACGATATTCTGAACTGGCATTTTCCATTCCATCCGTAATAATCACGACAATGGTTTTTTCCGGTTTCTCATTGTCAAACAAATTTTCTTGATATCTGCTTATCCTTGAAATGGTTTTTCCAATGGCATCATATAAAGCGGTTGTTCCTCTGGCAAAGTAATGTTCGCATGTTAAGGGAAGAATCTCCTTCAAATCAATGCGGTTATGGAATAATAAAATTTCATGATCAAATAGGACCGTCGAGATGACGGCTTCACCTACGACATTTTTTTGTTTTGCAATCATTTCATTAAAACTGTCAATCGTTTGCTTTTCAAGATTTTTCATCGAACCGCTTCTGTCTAAAATAAAGACCATTTCCGTTAAACCTTTTTTCATTTTTTCCTCCTCATTTTGAATTACATCCGCATTATATCAAAAGAAAAAATAAAAATGGTCGCTTGAAAAGCGACATTTTTTATTCGGAAGTTCCGATTGTCTTTTGGTCGAAGTGGTATAAAACTTCATTTATTTCATATAAATCATAGATTTTATGCCTAATAAAATATTCGATTATTAAATCAAACAAATTACTCTTACTTAAAACATAACCGGCTTTATTAAGCAAGTATTGCGTCTTCTCAAAATCCAGTTCTAAAGCAAGCGCAAAACTTATGGCCGTAATTTTACTAGGTTGATAATCGTTATTACTTTTCATTTTTGAAAACAATCTTCGATCAATATTAGCCTTTTTGTAAACATATACCTCATTAAGTTTTTTTTCATCAATCATTTTAAATAAAGTTTGAACAAAACCTTCTTCTTTTTCAAAATCATCAGGCATGCAAGAGCAAATCATCTCTGATTTCATGTAAAACTTGTCTGATTGGCTTAGAAAAACAGAATCGAAATCAGCATCTTTAACGTCACGATCGATATTTAATTCCTTTATTAAAGACGAATAAATGAATTTAAAAACTTTGGGAATATAAGGATTAGTCGAATTTGTTTTCACATGTTTATTGTCAACAAGATAAATGTCCAAGTCTTTTTCTTGTAGAAAAACTTTGACTGCTTCCAAAGCAACTCTAAAATCACCGTCTTGAGTAAAAGTTGATATTGGACTAAAAGCAATCGATGTCAGATTGTTTTCCCAAGCCCAAAAAAATAACGAAGCATAAGCATCCAAGAACTCTTGTTTTGCTGGTTTTTGGTCCGATAAATTAAGATTTACATCGTATAAATTTGTTAACCGTTTTTTTATTTCCAATTTGCCGGTTGTGTTTGACTCCTTGGTTGATTTTGAAAGTGTCAAGTAAAAAACAGCATCAACTTCAAGTTTTAAAAGTTTTTTCTTAACAATGAAAAATGGCATTTGTCCACATCCTTCGCATTTGTTTAATAAATTTTATTGGGGTTTTATATCTTCTTCAATCTGCTTTACTTCATTAATTATTTGTTTTTCCTTTTTGTTTTTCACATAAATAATATAAATTTCCAAAAAACTTAATAAGATAAATAAAATCCAAAAAATATTACTGACAAGGTTAATACTAAATTTAGTTATGACTTCAAAACTTCCATAATGGTCGGAAGTGTAAAATACTTTTGTTTTTCCATAAACATTAAAAACTAATCGTTCTTGACCTCTTCCGGTTATTTCCGCAGCATCTCGATTTGAATAAATATCCGCTTCTTTTAAGTATTGATAGTTGGTTATATCGGTGATGTTACCGCTATAATCATAAGTATCTCCCCCAACATTATAACCTTCTTTTATCGCTTCGGGATAACTTATTTCTAAGTAATTAATCACATAATCTTTTGTAACAAAATTTTTGGGCAATTTATCATATTTATAGATATAAAGAGCCACTTGATTTCGTGAAAAGTAATCTTTGGTTTCTCTTACTGTTACTCTTGTTGCAAAAGCAAGAATAAAGATGACAAAAATCAGTAATGAAATGACAATACTGGTTGTTTTTAAATTTAGTTTGATTTTATTTTTCTCCATAATTACCCTTATTAAGTCGTTTAATTTCGATTAAATTTCCCATCATTTAAATTGTAATATATTTTCATTTAATAAGCAAATTTATCATGCTTTCATAATTTAAAATGGTTGCCTTTGATTGACAGGCACATGCCATAACCCCGGCTGAACCTACCGCAAAAAAATAAGATTCATCGGTGTTCACTACGATCGGCAGATGGGTGTAAAGATGGGACATCGTAACACAATTAGTTTTAAAATTCATACCTAACAATGTATTAACCACCAGATCTCTTTTGTTTGAATCAACAACATAAATTTGTCTATGGTTAGGTTGGTCAATGGCGATAGCCTTTACTTTTTCCAAATCAAATTTTTTCATATTCCCCTTCTTACTTCTCAAAAAACTCTCATTATTATGTATACTTATTTCCCAATCATTAAAAGCTTATTTTAAACCTTATTGCAAATAAAAATATTATCGTTCTTGTTTATTCGTTTTGTGAAAACAAATTATAACATGGACTTTTCTAAAACTAAAAAATAATCAGAAATTCTTTTTATAATATTTATTTCCAACACATTTGAGAACGACTAGGTTTGCAAAAGAGTTAAGGTATTTGGCTATTGTGATAACCTCAATAACAGCATTAAGTTAGTAAATAACGATTTTTGTTTTTCACAAAATTCTAAAATTGACATCGTCAAATTCACCAATAAAAAATGCATGAGTTTTTCTCGTTCATGCATTCAAATCTTGAATTCTATAGATTTTATTTGGTGCTTCTGATATGAAATAAATGACTAATTTTAATTCAAAATGTTCTGTTCAAGATAAGTGTTGGTGATTACTTTTTAAAGATGCCATAATTGTATTCATTGTAAGCTTCATATAGATCAATTGGTAATGCTTTTTCGAAAATATCTTTAATGTATTGCTTGGTTTG
>JBFXGS010000119.1:0-3373 GCA_050177775.1 Bacilli bacterium
CCGAAAATTGCTTTTTATATGCTAATTTAAAGGATAAAACCATCTTTAAATACATGGAACAAGATGAAGAATTAAAAGAGTACCGAAAGAGTATTAATTATCAAACTCTTTTGAAAAACATTAAAGGCTGAAAAAGCCTTTTTGTTTTTGTTCGTTTTTATGGTATAATTAACCAAACAACAAGGTGAAAAAATGCAAACAGTAAATGTCATTGGGGCGGGTTTAGCCGGAAGCGAAGCGACATATCAATTAATCAAAAGAGGAATCAAAGTAAACTTGTGGGAAATGCGTCCATTCAAAATGACGGAAGCCCATCAAACGGGATTGTTTTCTGAACTTATTTGCTCGAATTCTTTTCGGGCTGCCCATGTGGAAAATGCCATTGGGTTATTGAAAGAAGAAATGCGCCGTTTAGATTCTTTGATAATGCGCGCAGCCGATGCTAATCAAGTTGAAGCGGGAGGGGCCTTAGCGGTTGATCGGACGTTGTTTTCGCAAGCCATTACTAAAGTATTATCTAATCACCCTTTAGTTTCCATCATTAACCAAGAAGTAACGAGTATTCCTGAAGGTCCAACCATTATTGCCAGTGGCCCTTTAACCAGCATTTCTTTAAGTGAAGCTATCAAAGATTTTGTAAATGAAGACTATTTGTATTTCTATGACGCGATTGCTCCCATTGTTTATATTGATTCGGTCAATAAAGAAAAAGTTTATTTGAAATCACGGTATGATAAAGGGGAAGCCGCTTATTATAATTGCCCACTCTCTAAAGAAGAGTTTGATGTTTTTTACGAAGAATTAATTCATGCAAAACGGGTTGTTCCGCATGACTTTGAAATGAAAATATTCGAAGGTTGTATGGCAATTGAGGATATGGCTGATCGGGGGAAAGAGACGCTTTTGTTTGGACCGATGAAGCCAGTTGGACTACGCCACCCCGTTACACTGCAAACCCCTTATGCGGTTGTGCAATTACGGCAAGACGATGCCGCCAAGACTTTGTATAATTTAGTGGGATTCCAAACCCATTTAACATTTAGTGAACAAAAACGGATTTTACAACTTATTCCTGGTTTAGAGAAGTGTGAAATTGCTCGTTATGGAGTGATGCATCGAAATACGTTTATCAATGCTCCGAAAGTTTTAAACAGTTATTACCAAACCCAAAAACGCCGTGATTTGTTTTTTGCGGGACAAATTACCGGTGTCGAAGGTTATTTAGAAAGTGCTTCATCAGGAATGATGGCGGGTATCAATATGGCTCGTTATTTGATAAAAGAAGCGCTTATTGATTTTACTTCCCAAACAGCCATTGGTTCATTGGCCAATTATATTGCCACTCCCAATGCCTTTTTTCAACCAATGAATGTCACTTTTGGCCTCTTTGAACCTTTGAAAGAAGGACTTCGTAAAAAAGAACGCAAGCAAAATTATGCTAACCGTAGTTTAGCAATTATCGATAAATGGGTAGGAATTATATGATGGATGATGGCCAACTAGTACTTGCCTTTACTGAATATTTACAAAACGAACGTGCTTATTCGCACTTAACCGTTTTGGCATATCATCACGACATTGATGAATTTCGTGATTTTTTGAAGACCAATAGCCTTGGCTCGTTAAAACAACTAAAACCCAATTATACTCGTTATTATTTGAGCTTTTTAAATAATAAACACTATCGTCCGCGCAGCGTTGCAAGGAAAATGTCTTGCTTACGAAGCTTTTATAAATTCCTTCAAAATGAGGGTCATGTTGATGATAATATCTTCACGGAGATTCCATCCCCAAAACTAGACCGCATTTTACCAAAGCAAATCTATCCGCAAGAGATTCAAGCGTTGTTTGATGCCATTGATGAAAAGCAAGCGATTGGAAAACGAAACGTAGCTTTATTGGAATTGTTATATGGAACGGGCCTTCGCGTCAGTGAATTTTGCAGTTTAAAAATTTCCGACCTCGATTTTCACAATAATGCTTTAATTGTTATGGGAAAAGGTTCGAAAGAAAGATATTTGCCATTTCATGAAAATGTGAAAAAAACCTTGGTGGACTACATCCAATTGGCAAGACCGGAACTTTTGAAGCGGGCAAAAACACCTCCGACGGAGTATTTATTTGTCAACTACCATGGGGGACCGTTGCAACCAAGGGGTGTCAGAGTTATCTTAAATGACCTGGCTTTGAAAGCCTCCGACAGTTTAAAAATATCTCCTCACAAATTGCGTCATTCATTTGCCACGCATCTGCTGGATAATGGCGTTGATTTGCGAAGTGTGCAAGAGCTTCTTGGTCATGCTAATCTTTCCACAACCCAAATTTATACCCATGTTTCGAAAGAAAAATTGCAAGAGGAATATATGAAATTTCATCCAAGAGCTCAAACCAAACCTGAAAACGGGAAATAACTTAAGGAAAAATTCCTACTTTCGTTCTTGCTTTTAGGCGTGTGAAAAAAATGAAAAACATTTGCATTAACAGCTTAAATGTGGTATAATACATCGGGCAAATAAAAAAAAATACACACACTAATCGAGGTAGTCGTTAAGTACACAATTTGTGGTGCGGCTATTGAAGACATTAGTGGAGGCCAAACAAAATAAAAAAAGGAGAAAAAAGCCATGTCTGTAATTAGCAAAAATCAATTGCTAGAAGCCGGTGTTCACTTCGGTCACAATACTCGCCGTTGGAACCCTAAAATGAAAGAGTATATTTTCGGTGAAAGAAATGGTATTTATATCATTGATCTTGACAAAACAGTAAAACTTGTCGAAGAAGCTTACAAAGCTCTTTATACAATTGCACAAAACCAAGGAACCATTTTATTTGTTGGAACAAGAAAACAATTTCAAGAACAAATAAAGGAACAAGCTGTTCGTGCCGGTCAATTCTATGTTGATCAACGTTGGCTTGGAGGAACGTTAACCAATTTTAAGACCATTCGCAAGAGTATCGCCCGTTTGTTTGAAATTGAAAAAATGGAAGCTGATGGCGTTTTTGAGGTTCTTCCTAAAAAAGAAGTTATTTTATTAAAGAAAGAAAAAGAAAAATTTGATAAATTTTTTAGTGGAATTCGTGATATGAAGGGTGTCCCTTCAGCTTTAGTGGTTGTTGATCCAAAGACTGAACACAACGCTGTTGCGGAAGCAAGAAAACTGAACATTCCTATTTTTGGACTAGTTGATACCAACTGTGACCCTGATGAAGTAGATTATGTGATTCCGGCCAATGATGATGCGATTCGTTCCGTAAAACTTATTGTTGGAACTCTTGCCAATGCAGTTGTTGAAGCCCAAGGCGGAACACCGATTGTCATTGAGTTCACAGATGAACCGGCACCGGAAGATCGAAATGGTCGTCGTCCAAATTA
>JBFXGS010000120.1:0-3308 GCA_050177775.1 Bacilli bacterium
AGCTAAAAAGGCGCCCACTAATAATAAGTAAGGTGGTTTTTTATCTAAACACTTCATGGCTCCCAATATGATAAGCGGCAACCACAAAACGCCATTAATAAACATCGGATGTCGAAAAGCCGAATAGAGAACCGTAACGTTAAAAATATAAAAAAGACTTGCCAATAGTAGTGCTTTATAATTATGAATTTTTTGATATTTTAAAAGCCATATAAAGAAAATTCCCGAGAAATAAAGTCGCACCCCAATAAAGAAGCCATATTCAAATCCAATCCATTTAATAGGGAGAATAATCGCGATAATATTAAGAGGATCAAACAAGGAATAAAAAGTGTAGTAAGTAAAAACATCGCTTCCAAGGCCAAAATCAGGACGATAAACCATAAAGGGTTTTCCTAAAATCAAGCCCTTTAGTTGTGAAATATAATCCTGAAAAAAGACAATGTGTTGAGTTAATCCGTCAATAAAAAGCCCTTTATTGATAATTAAGGGAAGGGAAATCAATCCTAAAATCACAAGAAAGAAAAAAGTATATTGCCAATAAAGGTTGTTTTTCATTTTATTTAGCATAAAAATCACAAAATCCTTAGATTGCATTTTACCATTATTCTTAATTATAATCAATAAATTGTTTGCTTTTGGGGGGCTTTTATAATATAATTACAATTACTTATCACTAAAAGGATTTTATATGAAGAAAATTTCACTTATTATTCCATGTTATAACGAAGAAGATGTTTTAAAGTTAACTTATGATGAAATCATCAATCATCTTCCTTCACAATATTCTTTTCAATTTATCATGGTTGATGATGGTTCAAAAGATAAAACTTTAGCAATCATGTCCTTGCTATCAAAGCAAGATAATCGTGTCAAATACCTATCTTTTTCTCGCAACTTTGGAAAAGAAGCCGCTTTATTAGCGGGACTTGAGACCGCCAAAAAGACCAATAGTGATGCTGCTATCATCATCGATGCCGATTTGCAAGATCCGCATTCATTAATCCCACAAATGCTTAATTACTATGAGCAAGGGTTCAAACACGTATATACAAAACATCGAACCAGAGTGGGAGAATCAAAACTCAAAACTTTTTTTGCTTTATCTTTCTATAAAGTTTATGCTTTCCTTACTAAAAATAAAACCCTTGCGAAAGGCGCAAGAGATTTTTGCTTAATTGACCGCCAAGTTATTGAAGCGATGTTGGCTGTAAAAGATTATAAACGCTTTACAAAAGGGTTATATAACTGGATTGGTTTCGAAAAGAAGTGTCTTGAGTTCGATTACGTCCCTCGAGCCAAAGGAACAACCAAATGGAACTTCAACTCATTATTTGAATACGCCCTCCTTGGCATAGGGCAATTTAGTCAAGCCTACCTATTAGTTACCACCTTTTTAATGATTATTGCTTTTGGTTTTGTTGCCTTTGATGTTATTCAGGGAATTGTTAATAACTGGAATTTTAACAGTTTAAGACTTGACATATTTATATTCTTAACTTTTGTTGGTATTCATACGGTTTTAAAATTATTGTATGATATTCGTGACCAAGGACTAAATCGACCAATCTATATTACCAAGGATAACAATATTGATGCTTAATTTTCTAAAGAAATTCTTAACGCGAAATTTTATTGTTTTTTGTATTATTGGGGGCATAAATACTCTCATTCATTGGGGTGTTTATTTGCTAATCTTCCATTATTCCATATTAATTGCTAATACCATTGCTTTTGTGATTGCTTCCTTTTTTTCTTATTGGGCTAATGCCACTTTCACTTATCGTGAAAAAACCACATCCAAAACCTTTTTTCTTTCGTTGCTAACTTTCTTAGCGAAATTAGGTCTATCCGATGGTTTGGCTTATGTATTTGAATTGTGGTTTAAAGCGATGGATTGGCCGATACTACTAAAAGTGATTCCTCTTTTTGTAACCGTCATTTTATTGCCACTTCAATTTTTAGTTTTTAATCGGATTTTTGTTAATTCAAAAACCGCTCAGTCAAAAGCATAAAAGCTGTGAAATTTCACAGCCTTTTTTTATTGATGTTTAATTAAATAGTAGTTCTTTTTTCCACGACGAATGACCGTAAATTGATGATCAATGGCGCTTCGTTTGGTAATGATAAACGTCAAGTCCGATACTATTTCCCCATTTACACTGATGGCTTTGTTACTAATTAATTCTCTGGCTTCACGTTTGGAAGATGCTGCTTTAGTTAATACTAAGGCATCAATTAAATTAAGGTCTTCGCTTATGGATACTGATGGTACATCACTGAATCCGACACTAATTTCTTTGGCGTTTAATGAGCCAATTTGGCCACTGAATAGCGCTTCCGACATTTTGATAGCTTGATTATAGGCTTCTTCACCATGAACAAGGCAAACAATTTCTTTGGCTAACACTTTTTGAGCTTCCCGTAAATGCGGTTCGTTCTTCACTTTTTGTTCAAGTTGCGAAATTTGTTCAACCGTTAAAAAAGTATAATACTTTAGAAATCTGATTACATCTGAGTCGGCGGTGTTGATGAAAAATTGATACATTTCATAAGGGGTTGTTTTGTCTTCATCAAGCCAAACCGCTCCGCTTTCCGTCTTTCCAAATTTGGTTCCGTCGGATTTGGTAATGAGCGGAAGCGTTAATCCAAACGCTTTTGCTTCACTTCCTTCAACTTTGCGAATTAAATCCATACCAGCCGTAATATTTCCCCATTGATCTTGACCGCCGATTTGCATTTCACAGTGTAAAGTAGCATCTTGGTACATATGTAAAAAGTCAATGCTTTGCATAATCATGTAAGAAAATTCTAAATATGTTAACCCATTTTCCAGTCGTGATTTGACGCTTTCTTTCGCAAGCATTTGATTGATATTGAAATGTCTTCCATATTCACGCCACATGGTAATAGCAGATAGTTTACTTAACCATTCATAATTATCTAAACAAAAGGCACGCTCCCCATCAAAGACTAAAAAACGAGCAAATTGTTTTTTAAATAATGCTCCCCATTTGTGAACAGTTTCAATTTCGTTCATTTGGCGTTCGTTTCTTTTTCCGGAAGGGTCACCAATTAATCCCGTTCCACCTCCGGTTAAGGCAATTACCCGATGCCCCGCCCGATAAAAACGCATTAATGTCACAATCGGTAATAATGAACCAATATGTAGACTGTCGGCGGTTGGATCAAATCCGCAATATAAAGTAATCGGTTTTTCTTCCAGCCGTTTTTCCAATTCTTCTTCGTTGATAATATCAAACACTAACCCACGCCATTTTAATTCTTGTAATAAATTCATAAATCCT
>JBFXGS010000121.1:0-3297 GCA_050177775.1 Bacilli bacterium
AAGCATTTAATATCGCGATTGAAACACCGGTGGGAATAGCACTAGACAAATTGGACAGCACTCTAATAATCGTGCTGACGATTCTTGTGCTAAACAAATTGTCAGGCGGTGCTTTATCATCTTTATTTATCCAAAAAGGCGAATGGAAGAAGGGGGTTAACAACGGGGATGATCGCTTTTGTGATTGCCGCAGTGGGCTCCTATTTTATGGCGCAATTATTCGGAGCAACCGATCTTTCTTTACCTAAAATTATTCCTTGGATTCCATGGCTCCTTCTTTTTATCCTAGGGAATTCTTTTAGTGACGAACTGCTGTTTCGAGGATTGTTTTTGAACAAAATGAAGCCGTCTTTGGGTGCACTTGGAACGAATCTTGTTTTGATTCTGCCCTTTGTACTTCATTATACGGGAGTTACCTATATGAATTACTCGCTGATGTTTTTGGCGTATCTTTTTCCTTTGGCTTTCTTTTGGGCACGAATCACTCAAAAAACTGATTCCTTGTGGGGAGCGGTTCTATTTCATGCTGGTACAGATGTCTCTGTCATTTTAGTTATTTTCTCTCAACTTTGAACTATTTTTTGAAATTAAATTTATGAATTTATTGAACGACAATTAATTATTATTTGAAGTAAATACTTTTTTAAAGGGGATTAATGGTATTAGGGTGGTTACCTTTTCACATATTAGTACAATAGGTTTGATACAAAACAAAGCTTTTTTATCAAGCTTTGTTTATTGGAATTATTGCTCTTTTTATAACATGTTGTAAAATAGAAATAATATATATAAATATGATGAATTTTCCTTTGAATACATTGCCTTTTTACCGGCTTTGTTTGTTTTAACCTTTATCTCCATCATGCCAATTTTATTTGGTTTTTTAATCGCCTTTACTTCCTATAACGGTAATGTGGCCGATGTTGGTTTGTTTGACTGGGTTGGTTTTAAAAACTTTGTTCTCATCTTTTTAATCGTTGGATCAATTGCGGCTTGGAATTATTCACGCACCCGAGCCTTTAAGGAGGATTAATATGCCTTTATTTTTAGAGATTATATTAGTTTATTTGTTGATTGTCGTTTATTTTACCCAAGATGCGATTGGTGCCGAAGTTTTTGAGAAAAAAGGTTATTCAAGATATCGCGGTGCCCTCTGGTGTTTAATTCCTGTTTATGGTATAATACATTGTTTCCGCGCGCCTGCCATCAAAAGTGTTCAAAAAGGTGGACTTCGCCAATATTTTACCGCAAAAGAAGTCTTAATGAAGTTAGTCACTTTTGGCGAATTAGTGTTGCTGGCAGCGATTGTTATTGTTCCCGTTGTTTATTAAGTTGGTTCATCGTTTGCTGGCACCAGTGGTCTTCCAACAACCTTCTGGCCAAGCAAAATGACTTTAGATAATTATGTCAGGTTGTTTTCGGAAACAAAATTCTGGTATTGGTACAAGAACACGATTATTATTGCTGTCTTAAATATGATCCTTGGTGTAGTCTTTATTACCGGCGCGGCTTATGTTTTTGCTCGCTTTAAATTTAAAGGTAAAAAAGTAGGTTTAATTAGCATTCTTGTCTTGCAAGCTTTCCCTTCATTTATGGGTTTGATTGCCATGTTTACTTTGTTTGATACCTTTGGGTTACTAAACAAACCTTGGGCTTTAACCATTCTTTATGTTGGCGGAGCCATTCCCTTTAACTTGTGGTTAATAAAAGGCTATTTGCAACAAATACCAAAAGACCTCGATGAAAGTGCCATGCTAGATGGAGCCAATAAATGGCAAATTTTCTCGAAAATTATTTTACCATTGTCCGTTCCGATTTTATCGTTTGTTGCGGTATCGCAATTTATGGCTCCATGGATGGACTATATGCTTCCAAACTATTTATTGAATAGCCCGGATTATTCCGGAGATATTCAAGAAGTATGGACGCTGGCCATTGGGCTTTTCTCGATGATTTCTGGTCAAGATAAAGCCAATTACACGACATTTGCGGCGGGAGCATTAATTGTTGCACTTCCGATTACTTTATTATACATGGTTTTCCAACGTTTCCTTATTCAAGGAATTACTGCGGGAGCTACAAAAGGTTAAAGAAGAAAGACATGATGGTGTCATCATGTCTCTCTTTTTGGAGATTTTATGGAAAAATATTGGTGGAAAGAAGCTTTTGGCTATCAAATATATATTCGTAGTTTTTTTGATGGCAACAACGATGGCATTGGCGATCTTGTTGGGATCATTGAAAAATTACCTTACTTAGCAAATCTTGGGGTTAACTTAATTTGGATTTGTCCATTTTATGCTTCACCGATGGATGATAATGGCTACGACGTTTCCAATTTCTATCGGGTTGCGAAAGAATATGGGAATTTAAAAGACATTCGGACCTTAATAAAAAAAGCCCACCAATTAAAGATTCGTGTGGTGATTGATCTTGTTTTAAACCATACATCCGATGAACATCCATGGTTCAAAGCCAGTCGAAAATCACTCGATAATCCATATCGTGATTATTATATTTGGAAAAAACCACGCTTAATTGATGGAAAACGAACCGAACCCACGAATTGGGCTTCCTTTTTTGGGGGGAGTTGCTGGGAATATGATTCTTTAACTAATGAATATTATATGAAAATCTTTTCTAAAAAAATGCCTGACTTAAACTGGGAAAATCCTCGCGTTCAAGACGACATGGTGGCGATGGCGACTTGGTGGTGTGAACAAGGCATTGATGGTTTTCGTATCGATGCGGTTTCCCATTTAGCGAAGGCAGAATTTGTCGATTCTGATTCGTATCCTGATCATGAGTTTAAACCAGATTGGAGCAAATATTCCAATCTTCCCAAACTCCACGATTATCTTAAAATATTAAATGAACGTGTTTTTTCGAAATATGATATTGTAACTATTGGGGAAGTTGGGGGAAATGCCCCCGTATCGGACGGCATTGCTTATACAAATCCTGCCAATCACGAACTGAATATGGTTTTTAACTTTGATCATAATTGGTGTAACAATGGCTGGGGTGCTAAAACTCGTGACCAATTATCGACCGATGTTCTTAAATTAAAAGAAGTGTTTAATAAATGGCAAACAGGACTCTATTTGCAAGGTTGGAATGCCATTTATTGGTTGAATCATGACCAACCAAGGTTGGTATCCCAATATGGTGACTCTGAACATTATCATCAAGAAAGTGCCACAATGCTGGCGACGGCTCTTTATTTTATGAGTGGGACACCCTTTATTTATAATGGCGAAGAAATCGGGATGACCAATCCCAATTTTCAAACCATTG
>JBFXGS010000122.1:0-3212 GCA_050177775.1 Bacilli bacterium
TTAATTACAACCGCCTCAATTTCCTCCCACTCGCCTTGTAAAGAAAAATTGATTTGGATTAAACCACCCTTTCGTGTTTCATAATGCCAATTTCTGGTTTCCAATTCCTGAAAGTGAATTTGCTCTCTTTCAACAATAAAAACGACTTCATATGATTCTTCATCCAATCCTTTAAGGACTAAATGATAATTTCCACTTTGGTTTAAGGTATAATTATTAACAATCGGCTTTCCATTTAAAGTTGCATTCCCAGTGAAGCGAAGCTGGTACCCCAAAGGATAAATATAACCATCGGTGACGTTTACTTCTCTTTGAACCAACTGCTCTCTATTAATGGAATATTTCAACCCAAAAGGATTTTCAAGATTAATTAACCAATTATAATTTCCAAAGACAAGGGAATTAAATTGTGGAAAAGATGTTTTATCAACAATGTTTACTTCACCAAACAAGCTTTTGATTCCTCCGGAATTGGGTAGGTTATCATAATAAATATTAGAAAAATAAAAATTGCGTAAATCAATTACATCCAGATACGAACATAACAATCCATTTTTTATTTTTATCGTTTTTTCCATTTGTATATAAACAGTTTCTTCATTAATGGTTTCTACAGCAACATTTCCTATTTTTTGTAAGTCAAGAATATCAACCAAAGCCATATTTTCAATCCCAAAACCAATAAAAACATTAAAATCACTGATTAAACCATGGAATATGACTTTATCGAAAACTCTTTTTTTCACAATTCCTAAGTTTTCATTTATTTTATAAAGGGTTAAATTGGTGCATACAAATAATGATTCTTTCACAAAATCGAGAAATAACAATGGATTATTATTATCTAAAATCAAAAAATCCAGCAATTTAAAATCAAAATCCGTCATACATATAAAGTTATTACCTTTTAATAATCCTCCGTTTCCAAAGTCCCCTCCCGAATAAGGATCCTTCTTCCCAACAAGAAAGATATTATCATTAGAAAAAGTAAAACTTTCAAAGCCCTCATTTTCCAATCCCCCCCATATTTTCCATTTAGTAATCCTAAAAGAAAAATCAACGGCGATGAGAATCGCATCTTGTTTGTTAAGGCCTTTTTCTTCCTTGGTTTCAATAAAAGAAGCATCTTCGTATTGTTCAATTGTTCCACAAATCCAGATTTCATCATGGACTTTAACATCCCAAACCTGATGAAGACGGTTGGGAATTATTCTTCCTGAATAAAGAACATTACCATTTAAACCGACTTTTAGGGCATGGATGTAGCCGTCTTTTTGGTAAAAAACGATTAGGCAATTTTCTACAATCCTCAATTTAAAATGATCCTGATCCGGCATGTTGATGGCCCAATTAGCATTTTTTTGTTTTATGAATAATGATTCCTCTTTGTTTACCACCAAAAAATCACCACATTGATCAATAATTCCATCGCTCTCATCAGGAACTACAAAAGCATTGAAAGACTGATTATCATTTGTCAACATTGAGAAAAAAGAAGTTAAAAAAAACATCAATTTAAACATGTTTTTTCCAAAAACCTTTTTTGATGGACAATAAAGAGAACAAGCCAAATCCTAATAAAACACCTAAGAAAATACTATAAGCCCAATTGGGTAACGATTTGGAAGAAGAATTGTTGGTTATTAATTGAACAAAATGCTCTTCCTCGGAGTTAAAAACGGTGTTTTCACTTAATGATGCTTCAAGGATGGCTTTGTCTTCCACAATTTCGGAGTTTGTTTCACTTAAATGGGATATAGTAAAAATAATATTAGATTGCTCACCATCGTTACCAATGACTTCAAGAAAATAGTTTCCACTATCCTCAAGAAGATGGCCCGTTTTTATTTCATTGCCATTTAAAAAGCCCTTTCCGTTAAAGTATATTTTGGTTCCTGAATCATATGTTTCTTGCGAACGAATATTTGTTTGTAAAAAAAATGTCAAATAAGTTGGAAGAATAATCCTAAATTGTTGTGTCACAAATTCATATTGATTAACATAATTACCATAAGGATTAATGCCGACCGTATTTTCGAAAAGCGAGCCCTTTTCTTCAAAACCATTGATTAATAAACGGAATCGTTTAGTCAAGGAAGAATTTGTACCTGTTGTTATTTCCTCAACCTTTATCAATGAAAACTGTTTGATAATTATTTTCTCATTATCAATCACACTACCAACAATTATATTCTCTTCTTTATCAAATGTTAAGTTTATCCCCTTTTCAAGAATGTTATCGCAAGAAAACTTTTCAAAATTTAATAATTGAAAATCTTCATCGTACAAATATAAAAACCAATATAAAGCATCCTCGAAGAGACCTTTTGTTAAACATAGAATCTTTTCTTGACAAGAAAAAACAAAGCAATCAAGAATTTGGTAATTCCCTTCACAAATGGTCATGGTTTTATAAAATTGGAAGTCAAGAGAATTGGAAAAATAAAAAATTTGCATCCTGTTTATTGCATAATAAGAGGAGGATAATCCTATTCCTTGTTGGTAATGTTGCAACTTTATTATATCACCCAAAGAAAAAGACGATAAACTAATCCATTCAATTAAGTTTAAACTTAAATCAAAAGTAATTATTCCTAAATAATTTACCTCATTAAAATAAGAATTAAAATATCCATCTCCTTTCATATTTGCCAGTATGAAAAATTGTCCATTTGAAAAAACAACATCAAGAAAGGTATTTTTACCTTGATTTCCAAGAGCAATTAAACTGACATCATCGTTGTTATCCTTAGATAATAAACCAACAATAATGTTATTTTCTGACGGAGTAACAGCTTCATAATCCAAATGAAGCGACTGACTACTTGAAATAAAATAAAATGTATTGTTAATATAAAATAACCGATGAGCAAAATCATCATTCTCTCCGGCGATTTCTTTTTTAAATAGTAACTGGCCAGAAATGGAATATTCACAAATAAAAATATTCCGACCTTGGTTAGGAGTATCAAAATCACCAATTACTGCTACACCTCGTTCTGTGATTACGGCATCCCTTATCAAACCATAGTAAACATCACTTATGACTTTTTCCCAATACATTTGGGAGTTTATAAAAAGGGCAGCATAAGCAAAAAGAGTTTCGTTCTGTGATTGATAAGGAAAATATCCATTATTTTTCCCACCGTAAACAAACAGTTTATGTTCATCTATTTTATTTATTCCTTTAACACAAAAATCAAAAGGTATCA
>JBFXGS010000123.1:0-3179 GCA_050177775.1 Bacilli bacterium
CCCGCAACATCAATTTAATAAATAAAATGTCCGAAAAAAAAGGCACCACATAAAGTGGTGCTTTTTTTATAAGCAATCATTGTAAATGTTTTTTTGCCATTTTTCAGAAGCGATAGCTTCGGTAGTATCGATTTCATGTTTAACTTTTGAATAATGCTTTGTTCCTCGGGCCACGACTTCATAAGAAGTAACTTTCCCTAAGTCGCTTAAAACATTCGTAACCATCGAGAAGTCAAATGAAGCACAGGAGAAAATATCAAAATAAATAACTTTATTTTCATAATCATAGTGCAAAGAAATGTGACTTTGCGCAATCAAAATAATTCCCGATAAATAATGGGTATTACGAATCGTACTCTTGATGACAAGCGGACGAGTAATCGGCGTCATGCCAATTTCATATACCAGTTTCTCTAAAAAATCAAACATGTTTTCCATCGTAATGCGTTTTTCAAAAGCAATTTCCGATAAAACGTGCGGTCCAAAGTCTTCTTTCGGATTGTATGGCAATTGGTTGAAAACGGTTATGTCGCGATCTCTGATTTCAATGGAGGATAGCGATGGATTATAGGGAAGTTTTTCTAACAGATAGTTTTCCAAAGCTTCGGTATCAAAGTCTTTTGAGAAAATATCAACAAAGTAACATTGTCTAAAAGGGAAGGTGTGAATGGTGATATGTCCTCCTTCGAGAAAGACAAATGAACTGATGCCGTCATCTTCTTTGACCTTACCGTAATAATAAGGTACTAATTGCGGAGGAGTAACGGTCACTAATTTAAGAATAAAAGGAATTTCGTTCATTATTTTGTTGATATAACGGATATCGTCTAAAAGGGTTTGCGTTGATCCATAGCAGTCCAACATGACATGTTTCATTAATTTTTCTCCTTTAATTGCCATTTTTTGGTTAATTGAGCAAATACTTCATATAGTATTTTTAATGCTGTCCACGAAGTGACATCATTGACATCTAATTTTGGCGATATTTCCACAATATCGAATACTTGAACAGGAAGATTTTGAACAAAATAAGTTATCATATCTTTTGTCAGCGTCGAAGTTAATCCAAAAGCTTCGGGTGTGCCTGTTCCCGGTACAAACGAAGGATCAATCGCATCGATATCAAACGATAAATAAACTAAATAGCGATCATCAAAATGTGTTTGCAAGTGTTTGATGGCTTCCAGTCCTTGTTCATTAAGAGTCGTCGCTGTGATGACTTCAAGTTTTGGGTGAGCCGCAAACAGTTTGATTTCCTGCAGTTCGAAACCTCTTATCCCCAGCATCTTGACATCTTCTTGACGATATCCCAGTTCAATCGCTCGAAAATTTGGACAAGCATGGGAGAACTTACTGCCATGATAAATATCACAAATGTCGGGATGAGCATCGATATGAATGATGGCGGGTAATTTGTTATGAATCTTACAATAATGAAAGAAGGCTGCCTGTAACGGAATGGCAATGGAATGATCTCCGCCAAGGAAAACCGAAAACTTATTTAAATTCAATATATCTAAAGCTTTTTGTTCGATTTTGGAAAACGAAGTCCAGTTGTTGCCAATGTTTCCTAAGTCCAAAAGCTTGATGCCGGTAATGTCTATTCCGTCTTTAGAAGCCGGTGGAAGATATTGCGATAAACGACGCAATTTGTTTGGAGCAAAGCGCGCCCCTTTACCAACGGAAGCATTGCGGTCCAAGGCAACTGAAGCTAAAGAAATGTTTGCAAAATCAGGGTTAGTGGTAGTTAAATCACGCCATGGTTTCATTTTATTCCCTCGTATCTTTTTATTTTTTAATGCATTTTATTATATCATTTATTTGAAATATATCAATTGTTTTACTAATTTTTTTTAGCCTTAAAATAAAAAAAGTTCTCAAATAAAATTTATTCGAGAACTAATAATTAATGTTCGGAATTAGCAACTTGCGCCCGGTAAATATTGGCATAAACGCCATTGGCTTCAAGTAAAGTATGGTGCGTTCCTTCTTCGACTTTTAGCCCATGATCAAGGACGATGATGCGATCAGCATTATAAATTGTGCTCAGTCGATGAGCAATGATAATGACAGTTCTGTTTTCACAAACAACTTTTAACGCTTTTTTAATCATCTCTTCTGTTTCCGTATCAATGTGGGAAGTGGCTTCATCCATGATTAAAATGGACGGATCATGAACAATGACTCTTGCTAAACTGATTATTTGCTTTTCGCCACTGCTCATGTTAACACCGGCACGACTGATGGGAGTATTGATTCCTTTTTCAAATTTGTTGATTATCTTTTCTCCACCCATTGATTTTAGAATATCGACAATCTGTTCATCGGTGACTTCTTCTTTTCCAAAACGGATGTTGGAAGCAATCGTCCCTTTGAAAAGCGTCGGTTCTTGTAAAACAATCCCAAGGTGATAACGAAACGTCCGTTTCGGCAACTGCGAAATATCGAGGCCATCAACATAAATTTTCCCAGATTTTTCATCCGTAATATCATAAAAGCGCAATAACAAATTCATTAAAGAACTTTTACCGCTGCCTGTATGACCCACCAACCCGACCATTTCGCCATGATGAATCTCAAAGCTGACGCCTTTTAAGACATATTCATTTTCCACATAAGCGAACCAAACATTATCAAACTTAATATTCCCGTTGTAACGCTCGATTTCGCCTTTGGTGTTATCTTCTAAATCGCCTTCAATTAGTTTGCAAATCCGTTCAATCCGAACAATGGAATGTTGATATTCACCGACTTGCGTAAAAATAATGTTAACCGGTTCAATAATTTTCAATAAGTATTCATTATAAGCATAAACAAGTCCGGCGGTTATAACGACTCCGGAAATATTCATTTTTTGCCAACCAAAATAAGCAACAATAAATGTCGTGATTAAACCGCGAATAATATTGATTAAGTTCCATCCCGTTGTTAAATGAAGTTTCACTTCTTGCATTTGTTCGGTTGTGAAATCTTTATTTATGGTGTTGAATTCATTGATCGTTGGTTTTTTAAAGTTAAAGATTTGTAAAATATTAATTCCATTAATGATTTCATTTATTTTGGCAGTCATTAAACTTCGTAATTCATTGACTTTCTCCGCAATTTTGTGCAAATGCTTTAAGATGTAGCGAACCCAAAGATAAATAAACGGGTAAGCAATAAAAGTTAACAATGCTAGT
>JBFXGS010000124.1:0-3169 GCA_050177775.1 Bacilli bacterium
GGAAAAATTAAAGCAGAAACGGGAACGGGACGAATAGCAATTGAAGACTTTGATTCTTTAACGACTTTACAATTAAGTTCTTCAACCGGTGATGTGAATGCCAAGCAAATTGACGCTACCGGTAAGATTGATTTAAATACTTCCACCGGAAGAGTAAAAATTGAAAATAGTTCGGGTTTGGAAATCGAAGCAACGACATCCACCGGCGATGTAATCATCGATACGGCGACGGTAACAAAATTAGTGGCCAGAACTTCAACAGGAAGTGTTGATTTAAAAAATTTGACCGCTGATGATATTCGAGGAACTTCATCAACCGGTTCAGTTAAAATGAACGTCCAAGGTATTGAGGATGATTATCGAGTTGAAGTCTCTGTATCGACCGGTGATATAACATTCCAAGGAGTTAAAATTAGTAGTCAAACTCTTAATTCAACAAAATTAAAAAGCATTTATGCCAGCACTTCCACCGGCGATATCGACATCGTCATTGGATAATGGCAAGCCACTTAATCGTGGCTTTTTTGATTTCCTTGCATAACTTTTATAAAAGTTTTATAATAACTCTAGAAATGGAGAATCATATGAACAAAACTATTAATAGGTTTCTTGATTGGTTTGAAGAAAAGTTTAGCATCATAATTGATATCCTTGCCTTAATCGGAGGCGCTTTTTGCATATTTTTTGCTATCTTTTTGTTTGTGTCTTTAGCTTTTGATTGGACGACCATCATGAATGGAATGGAGATTGTCATTGTCCCTGGTTTAGTTGGTTTTTTTGGAATTATCATTCTGTTTGCTCTTCGGATAACTCGTCACTTAACGTAAAAATAGCATCTTATTGATGCTATTTTTATAAAGATGTAAAGCATTACATCTATTTTTTAATTTCATATCTAGTATAATAAAATAAAGAGGAGGGTCTTCATGGCTGTTAATACTTCAATCGCTTTGCGCAATTTAGTTTTTTACCAAATATTTGTGAGACAATTTTCCCCGACTCATGATTTTAGGGGGGTTATTCCTAAACTTGCTGAAATAAAAGCCCTCGGGGTTGATGTCATTCAACTACTTCCCATTCATCCGATTGGTCAATTGAACAAAAAAGGCCAAATGGGAAGCCCTTATTCTATCGTGAATTATTATGAAGTAAATCCTGATTTAGGATCAAAATCCGATTTTTCTTTTTTCCTTAAAGAAGCTCACAAATTAAACTTAAAAGTCATTATCGATATCGTGTTTAATCACACTTCCCATGATGCTGATTATACAAAATCCCATCCTGATTGGTATTATCATAAAGCTGATGGTTCTTTTACAAACCGAGTTGGCGATTGGTGGGATATCACTGATTTCAATTTTGAAAATAACCAAGCTTTGGAAGATGAATTAATTAATGTACTAAAATACTGGACCGAATTTGGGGTTGATGGTTTTCGTTGTGATGTTGCCCCGTTACTTCCCCTTTCTTTTTGGAAGAAGGCCCGAAATAAGCTGGATTTGATTAATCCGCATTTACTTTATGTTTCGGAATCCGTTCACTTATCCTTTATCAAATATCTTCGTGATTTAGGGTATGACGCATATAGTGATAGTGAAATATTCCAAGTATTTGATGTCTGCTATGATTATGACATCATTGATGATTTCTATAAGTATTTCCAAGGTCAGGGAAAACTTAAGGTTTGGGTTGATGCATTGATTAGACAAGAATCAACTTACCCAAAGAATTATGTCAAGCTTCGTTATCTCGAAAACCATGATTTGGAACGTTTAGCAAAGTTTTTAACAACGGACACTCAATTAAGGAATGTTAATGCCATGCTCTTCATGCTTAAAGGAATTTCCTTTATTTATAACGGACAAGAGTGTGGAGCGACCAACCGTCCGGATTTATTTGAAATTGACGAAATCAATTGGGAAAATTACAATAAAGCTAATATCGTTGATATCATGAAGAAAATGATTCAATTAAGGAAAAAATGGGAATTTGTTAACTGGGTCATGAATGTGAGAGCCCTCAACGAAGATGTTCTTGAAATAAAATATGAATCCCCAAAACATCAAATTGTCGGAATTTTTAATTTTAGTTCTCATTCCCAAACCATTAGCCTAGACCATGAGGGAATAAATTATCTCGATGGAAAACAAATTTCTCAAGGGTCTTACCGCTTAAATGAACCCTTGGTGATTGTAAAGTAAAAAAAGAAGATTGGATTTTCCAATCTCAGACTGATGACAAACCCCATTTTCAAAAGTGGGGTTTGATTTTCTTTCCACATCAGCAGCAAATATAAAAACACGATTATTCGATACGAAAGTAATGACTATTTTGTGTTTTTGTCCCCCTTTTTAACTAAATAAAAAGAGCGTTGACTTTGTCAACGCTCTGAGGAAGATTGGATTTTTCAATCTTCTTTTTTATTTATGTCCTTTTGTCGAGTCACGTTCCTTAATGGTAATTTGAATTATTTTATGTTGTTCAAGGATTTCTTTTCCTTGGATTAATTTGATGAGGGTCGTAACGGCTTCTTTTCCCATGTAATTAATCGGTTGGTTAATGGTGGTTAGGGATGGATAAATCCATCTGGAAATTGGTAAACCATCAAAGCTTACTAAGAAGACGTCCTTTCCCAGTTTACGGTTTAACTTATTAAGAATGCCGGCCGTTATTACTCCTAAGGAATCCGATAATGTAAAGATGCCATCAATTTGAGGGTTATTCAGTAAATAATTGTAAATGAAATCAGCATCGGGGGCAACCAAGTCAAAATCATAAAATTCATAAGTTAAATCATGCTGTTTTAAAACTTCACTAAAACCAAGGGTTCGCTCCGAAGTGGTGATTAAAAAAGATGGACCGCGAAAAACAACAAAATATTTGGCACCGCAACTGATTAATTTTTCCGCAGCCAGTTTTCCTCCGGCAATATTATCAGTAGTTATGGAAGGAACAGCGGGATCAATGATGTGATCAATCGAGACAATGGGAATATTAAGGTTCATAATCTTATCACTGTTTTCAAAATTTGATGAAACAATCAGTCCGTCAATCATGTATTGTTCAAACACTTTGATATAATCCAGTTCGCGTTCAAAACGATTATTAGTGATGCAAAGCATCACTTTATAACCATTAGCCATCGCTTCATTTTCTATTCCTTCGATTA
>JBFXGS010000125.1:0-3006 GCA_050177775.1 Bacilli bacterium
AAAATTCATCCTTTTTTTGCTGAAAAATGTGACGACGTCTATTATGAGAAAATTAATATGCAAAGGCAAATTTGAAATGGAAGATACAAGGAATTCTGGAAAATTTAGAAAGAATTGATGATGATTTCAAATATGCTCATCTTTTAAAGCAACCTATCCTGAATTTAATTTGCTTCCAAGTTTGATACTTGCAATTTGGAATTCGATGGGATGATTAATCAACCCTGAAATTCATATTTAACGGAATTTCGAGAGTTTAGAAAATTACAAAGGCATTGAAAAGTTGAAATAAAAAAGCCTTTGCTTCGGATAAAGAACCGTCGCTTATCTAAACGACAGGTTGAAGAGGTTGTATCACGAATTAAAGCCACTATGAAAAACGCCAACGGCTATGTCCATTTCGGTCGGCGAAGAAATCGAATTATGCACTCTTTAAATTATAATATGCTATTCAAGGCATTCCCGAAATAAGTGTAATTTGAATTGAAAAAGGCATCTTGTTTCAGCTGAATGCTTTTGTTTTGATCCCAACTAAGTTACAGGACCCTTTTAATTAGAAATCACTATTAAAGGAACAATTCTTTCTTCATCGGTAAAACCCGCATGGTGGGCTTTAAAACTAAAACTGGATTTGGCACGACTACCTTTATAAATAAGCGTTTTATTCTTGGTGGCAATACTCACGAAATCGCCTAAAAAATCATTAAATTTAAAATGAGGAATGCCATTCCCAAATAACTCGACTAATTCAGGATCATTTTTTTCAAATAAAATAAAATCATCCTTAAAGAATTTCATAAAATTAGTTCTAAATTCGTCTTTTTTCCCTGCTTGCACAAAAAAACTTGTGCACCTGGGCTCAATAAAGCAAGGTCGGACTAATAAGTCATTAATTTCGGGAATACTACTTACATCAATATGTTCAGCAATATCAATTAAGCCATGATCAGCGGTAATAATAACCAAAGAATCCTTGACATCATGAAGGTAACTTTTAATTAAGAATTCCATTTCCGCAATCTTATTGCCGACTTCAACACTTTTGGTTCCTAACACGTGAAGTGATAAATCCGGTTCAGGGCTGTAAGCATAAATATATTTGGGAGTTTCATCTTTACATAATTCGCGAACAACTTTTAAAGTTTCCTCAAAATTATGAGTATAGACTGTTTCAAAACCATCACCGGTTTTTAAAATATTACTGGGATGGATGACATAACATTGGGCCGATCCTTGCGCTTTTATTTGCGAATAAACGTCTTGATACTGAAGCAACCCTTTCGCATCAAAATCATGAATGTTGATTTTTTCTTCGGAAAAAGAATCTTGATTGGGAAAAATATCAATAAATCGATCACATTCATGAAAATAAAGACTCCACCCGAGCCATCCATGTTCTTTGGGTGATTTTCCTGACTCCAAGGTATTGATACTAGCCACCGTTGTCGGTGGAAAGACGGCGTTGATCCGACCGATTTGATGTTGTCTGAGAAATCCATTTGGTTCAAAATGATTTAATATCATCTCCCCCAAACCATCAAGGACCAATAAAACAACATTTTGCGGTTGTTTTTGAAAATATTGATCAAGTAACGTTAAAGGTTGATGATGAGGTTTGACTTTATGATAAGCTAAAATGGCATTAATCAAGCCCAGTGATGAATTAACATAATCAATCATTGTCAATTTTCACCTTCGCTAAACCACCCAAAGAAGTCTCACGATAAATGGCATTTAAATCTTTGCCGGTTTCTTTTAATGTCGTAACCACACTGTCAAAATCGACAAAATGTTTTCCGTCTGTCAGCATGGCGTAATCACAAGCATCAATCGCCCGCTTTGCGGAAATGGCATTCCTTTCAATGCAAGGAATTTGAACATAACCTAAAACGGGGTCACAAGTCATCCCTAAATGGTGCTCTAGAGCAATTTCAGCGGCGTATTCGATTTGTTGATTAGTGCCGCCAAGAAGATAACAAAGAGCGGCGGCGGCCATGCAACAAGCGGTTCCGACTTCACCTTGACAACCGACTTCGGCTCCGCTTATCGAAGCATTTTCTTTCACAAGATTTCCAAACAATCCCCCAACCAGTAAAGCTTTCGCAAGTTTTTGTTTAGGGAATTTTTCCTTAATATAGTAAGAATACAATACGCCCGGTAAAACCCCACTGGAGCCACAAGTTGGGGCCGTGACAATGAGACCACCACCCGCATTTTCTTCCGAAACCGCTAAAGTTGATGCAAAAACAAGGGCATTAAAATCATTGGTTTGAAGATATTTTTCATAAATACTTGATGCTCGGCGTTTTATTTTTAGCGGTCCTGGTAAAACCTCATGATTATTTAAACCGCGGTCAACGCTCTTAAACATCACATCTATTACTTCTTCCACCCAAACTAAAATATCTTTTGGCTCCGATTCCAAAACATAATCAATAAAGGATAACTTATAAGTCGTCAAATAAGATAAAATATCCTTCATGGTTTTGAAACGATAGTAATGGTTTAAATGTGACTCTCGATCTTCATTGAGTTCTTTTAACGCGCCCCCACCAACCGAAAAAACGAGCCACTCTCCTAATAATAAATCGTCTTGATAAGCATAAAACTTCATGCCGTTGGGATGATATTCATAAAAAAGTTCACCTAAAAAGCGAACTTCGGTTTTATTTTCACCAAGCATTCTTTTAATAATGTAATCTGTCAAATGACCTCGTCCCGTTAAAGCTAACGCGCCATACAAATCAACGACAAATCGATTTGCTTGCGGATGTTTTTCTTTAAAAATTATGGCAGCTTTTTGCGGCCCCATAGTATGGGAGCTTGAAGGCCCATACCCAATTCTAAATAATTCTTTTTGTGTATCCATTTTAATCACCTTCATTATTATATCATAGGGCTTTAATAAAAGCATTAACCATTGCATTTATGAAGAAAATAAGGTAAAATTTAATCAATGAAAGTGAGGAACTTATGAAATTAATCGGCATTACTCCGCGAATCTTA
>JBFXGS010000126.1:0-2972 GCA_050177775.1 Bacilli bacterium
GAATAGACTTTTAGCAGGGCTGCGGTGCTTTCAGCAAAGCACTCAATCACCCCAACGATGGGAACGGATGCAAAAGTTTGTAAGTAAATTGTAACCAACGGATAAACCATTTCTGTTGAAAGATCAATGAAAAAACTTACTAAACCAAGAAAAATAATATTGATAATACCTCGTTTTAATTGTTTCTGTGTTTCCATATCTTCACCTTCATATTGTTTAATTATACGCTTCTTTTGCTATATTTCAATTAAAAAAAGAAGGAGCCATCTCCTTCTAAAATAGAAGAGCAATTATCACCGTCACGATGCCGGCAAACACTAAACCGATTCTGGAAATAGCTCCTGCTTCCTCATTTATTTCCAATTCCTTGGCTGTTCCTAAAGCATGGGAGGCCGTGCCTAAACTTAATCCAATTAATAAGGGATCGGTAATTTTCAATAATTTCAAGAACATCGGAAGAACAATCGCTCCAAAAACCGCGATTTTCGAAGTTACCGCGATTGTGATGGTTGGCACTCCCCCGATTTGCGCAGATACTTCCATGGCAGTGGCGGCGGTGCTGGATTTCGGAATAACGGATAAAATAATATCCCAGTTTACTTGGAATATTTTACCAACCAACTATACGGAAACAACGGACCCGACGCCCACTCCCACCATAATGGGAACAAAATGTTTTTTGATAATCTTCCGATTAAAAAAGATGGGAACGGCAAGAGCCACAATCATCGGGCCCAAAAATAAGTGAATGCCATTTACCGCAACTAAATACTTTTCAACATCAATTTGCAACAATAACAAATAGCCAATCATCATACTTGAAGCCACTAACAGCGGATTAAACAAAGGAAATTTCGTTTTTCGCTATAAAAAACTACCGAGCAAATAAAAACCTAAAGTAAGGGTGAACATGAAAACAAAAGAGCTTAAAAAATCAATCATGACTATCACTTTGTTTGCTTTGAACTTTCTTTTGAATAAGTAAAGTAAGTTTTACCGAGTAAATGATTGCGAAAAAAGACAAAAGGGAACTAATGCTAATCATCAAGACAATCCTCCAGATATTTTCACTTAAGATGTCAAAATGACGTAAAATCGAAACCATCGCGGGGACAAAGAAAAAAACCATGTTGTTAGTGAGAAAACCACTACCATCACTTATCTCCTTTATTTTGATTACTTTTAAGGTAATGGCTAAAAACAACAACATCCCTAAAATCATACCGTGAATATGAAAAGAAGGAATGCGTAATTTAAATACCCAAGCCAACATTTCACCTAAAACATAGAATATTAAGATAATAAAGATTTGCTTGATTATCTTCACAATTTCTCCTTTTTTTACTATAAACAACAATTTTATTTTTCTAATTTATTTTCACTTTCAAAAGTGTTTTCCTAGTTTTACAATAATCAATTTGACAATCCCATTTAATAAAAATATAATATTATCGTGCTTTAGCACAAAATTAAGGAGTAAAATGATGAAATATCAAATTGAAGGAGGAAGCCTTCCTGTTTTAATCATCAATCTTGAACTCGGTGAAAAATTAATTACTGAAGGTGGAGCGATGTCATGGATGAGTGGCAATATGAAGATGGATACTACCTCGGGAGGTGGAGTCGGAAAGGTTTTTGGTAGAATGTTTTCTGGTGAAGCATTATTTCATAATGTCTATGAACCGATGGGAAAGGAAGGCATGATTGCCATTGCTTCAAAGTTTCCCGGTGCGATAAAGCCGTTATAAATTACCCCATCTAATCCCGTTATTATCCAAAAGCGCGTTTTCTTAGCTTGTGAACCAACAGTGGAGCTTTCCATGCATTTGCAGAACAAAATTGGCACCGGCTTGTTTGGTGGCGAAGGTTTTATTATGCAAAAATTAACCGGTAACGGTTTAGCATTTATTGAAATTGATGGCTATGAAAAAACTTATGAACTAGCCAGTGATGAAGAAATGATTATCAGCACCAGTTATTTAGTGGCAATGAGTATGACTTGCTCGCTTAATGTGAAAACGGTTGGTACCGTTAAAAATGCCCTTTTGGGTGGAGAAGGAATTTTTAATGCCGTTGTGAAAGGTCCCGGTATGGTCATTATGCAATCCATGCCCGTAAGTAATTTAACCCGTGGCTTGTCTCTCAAAAAATAACCCGGCAACGGGTTATTTACTATTTATCCGTCATTTGCTATAATAAGCATATTGGAGGATAGACATGAACTTATTAAATCGTTTTTTACAATATATTAATATACCCACTACCTCAAATCCTAATTCAGGTACTCATCCCTCTTCCGAACAACAAAAAGGATTAGCTTCCTTTTTAGTTAAAGAAATGCAATCGCTAGGAATTAGCGATGCTTGCATGGATGAATACAGTTATGTTTACGGAACTTTAAAAAGTAATTCTACAAAATCAATTGATGCGATTGGTTTTATTGCCCACCTTGATACCTCGTGTGATATGAGTGGCCAAAACATCCATCCGAAGATTATCGAACATTATGATGGGAAAGATGTTATTCTTAATAAAGATTTAAATATTATCATGAAAGTTGATGAATTCCCGTTTCTGTCATCTTTAAAAAACCAAACCTTGATTGTGACCGATGGAACAACTTTACTGGGAGCGGATGATAAAGCGGGGATTGCGGAAATAATGGCGATGGCGGAATTTTTTGTTCAACATCCCGAAATAAAACATGGAGATATAAAAATTGCCTTCACGCCTGATGAAGAAATTGGGGAAGGACCTTTATTTTTTGACATCGAAAAATTCCATGCAAAATGGGCTTATACCGTTGACGGAAGCAAGGAAGGGATTATCAACTTTGAAAACTTTAATGCTGCTTCCGGCACAGTCACCGTTAATGGTGTAAACATCCATCCCGGGTATGCAAAAAACCATATGAAAAACAGCTTATTAATTGCCATGGAGTTTAACCAAATGCTCCCTCCCGCCATGACTCC
>JBFXGS010000127.1:0-2914 GCA_050177775.1 Bacilli bacterium
TGAAAATGGTGAATTGCTAGGTATTCTTCGTGAACAAGCCCTTGATTATCTTGACTGGAAACCTGAACAATCTGTTTCAGAAATCAAAGATTTCATCAAATCGGCGCTTATTGATGCCAATGCTTGCGGACTGACTTCCATCAGCACCAACGATTTGAACGAAGATGAAACAGAAGCGGGAAAAATATTAAAAGCTTATCAGGAATTAGAAAGAGACAATCACCTATCAATTCGAATTAATCATCAAGTTACTTTTACGGATACTACCATTCTTTCAAAACTAAATTCTTGTCTTCAAACTTCTTCATTTCTTAAAATGGGACCAATTAAACTGTTTATGGATGGTTCACTTGGTGGAAAAACGGCTTTATTAAAGACTCCTTATTTAAATAGTAAAGAAAAAGGGATTCTTTGTTTGGACCTTGAACAATTTGAGAAAATTCTTATTTATTGTAAACAACATCACCGCCAAATAATCGTCCATGCCATTGGCAATGAAGCCATTAATATTTGTCTAGATTATTATAAAAAATATCAAGATTCTAAAAATTCGTTGCGATGGGGAATTGTTCATGTTCAAATCACCGATGAAGAAATAATGAAAAAATTTGCTTTACAGCATATTTGCGCCTTTGTTCAACCGCCTTTTATTTGCAGTGACATGGAACTAGTTAAAAAAAGAATCCCTCAGGATTTAATTTCAACAAGTTATCTTTTTTCAACTCTGGCGAAGATTACTCCGACTGGTTTTGGAAGTGACTGCCCGGTTGAAGATTTCAATCCTTTGTTAGGAATTTATGCCATGGTTACAAGAGCCAATTGGGAGTATCGTCAATTTTATCACCTTAGCGAAAGGCAAACGGTTGAAGAAGCCGTTTTGGGGTATACCCAAACCAATGCTTATTTAACCTTCGAAGAAGATTGGAAAGGTGAGATAATAAAGGGGTATGCGGCCGATTTGGTTGTTCTTGATAAAGATATTTTCTCAATTCCTCAAAAGGAAATAAAAAATGTGAAAGTTGAAATGACCATCGTTAATGGCAAAATTGTTTATGAAAGAGAGAAGAACGATGCCAAGAAGTTATTATTTTAACGATAAAGGAAATCTTTCCGCTTTAAAGAGTGAGTTAACCTTTGAAGCTGATGTCATAGTTGTTGAACAGGCGGATGTTATTAGTATTTTTTCCGATAAAAACGCCTTTGCGCTTTTGTTTAAAAAACTTGATGAAAATCAAGTTGACTTATATGTGAAAATAGATTGTTTTAATCATCACCAATTTAAAAAAGACTTAAAACTAATGGAAGGAAAGTGGATTAAGGGCTGGGTTATTCCTCATGCATCAACTCATACCTTAAATCAAATGGTAATGGCTGTCCGCGATTTCGAACAAAATCAGCATCTTGATTTTGGTTCTTTAAGTTTTATTGCCATAATTGATTGTCCTGAAGGTGTCATTTCTTATCGAAAAATAGCCAAATATGAACGTGTTAAAGCTCTTTATTTTGATGAGGAAAAATATCGGGAGTTTCTGGGTTGGAAAAAAGAAGGAACAATCGATTTTGCCTTTAATCAGGTTGCTTTTGCTTCAGCAATTAGTAAAAAGCCTTTGATTGATCGAATATATTATCAAGATGAACTTCTTAAGGAAGATTTAAAAAAAGGTAAAAACTTCGGTTGTTTAGCTAAGGCTACAAATAAAAACACTCAAATAGAAGAAATCAATGCATTCTATACACCAAGTGAAGAAGAACTAAAAGAATCTTTACATGTTCTAAATCAATATTGGGATACAACTAAAAAAAACCGTCGTCATTTTATCATTGATGGAAAAGAGGTGTCTGATTTCCAAATTTACCATTGTCAGGAAATAATCTTAAATTCACCTCAATTTCGTGAAAATCCGTTTGTGGGGAGTTTGACAATTAAAGGAGAAAAAGTCCTTGTCTCCCAAAGAATTTCATCAACCAAGAAATTCTATACAATTGGTGAAGAAATTGGCAACGCCATTACCCATGGATTTGGCATATTATTAGCTCTTGCAAGTTTAATTATCCTGCTTTTCAAAGGAATGAAAACCGGTAACCAATTGGATTTTTGGGCTTATTTTATTTATGGTTGCAGTGCCATTCTATTATTCACAGCTTCAACTTTGTACCATGGCTTTCCTTTAGGTGGAAAAGCCAAAAAATTATTTCAAAAATTTGATCACATGACGATTTATTTATTAATTGCCGGAACATATACACCTTATACTCTTATTGCAATTGGGGGAAGATTAGGGGTTGTCCTATGTTCCTTAATGTGGGGTTGTTCACTCATTGGTCTTTTAATGAATGTCTTTTGGTTTGGTAAATTTAAAGTATTTCATTTGGTCCTCTATGTTGGGTTGGGATGGATGGCTTTCTTCTACCTAAACACCATCATCATTAAAATTGGATTAATGGGCACTATTTTATTGCTTGCGGGGGGAGTTGCTTATACGATAGGTATCATCTTTTATGCTTTAAAATTGTTTAAATTTACTCACATGGTTTGGCATTTTTTGGTAATTTTAGGTTTTATTCTCCATTTTTTATCAATTTATTTTTATGTTTAAACCAAGTTTTATCACTTGGTTTTTCCTTTATTAACTAAAAAATGACTAGATTATCACTAGTAAATATGATAAAATATTTTCAAGAGGTTATTAATATGAACCAAAATCGTTATCAACAATTACTTGATTTTTTAAACCTTCCTGAACAAGAATTCCAAAATGGTGAATTTCTTGATCTAAAAATTAAAAGAATTGAAAAAAAATGGTAATTTTATTTTCAATTTCCATCAACGTTAGCAATAAAAAGCTATCATTTGTTAAAAAATCGCTTAAATGAAAAGTATAATGCTGAAAAAGACCAACAAATAAAAGTATTA
>JBFXGS010000128.1:0-2889 GCA_050177775.1 Bacilli bacterium
ATCAGGCGTAATCGGGCGACAAATGCCACCGATTTCCACTCCTGCTGTTCGCGATAACGATCCATCGGCAATTATATGAGAACCTAATAATAAGTTCTTTCCATAGTTTTTCTTAAGAATGATGGCCCCGGCTCCAGCACTTAAGTTGTACATCATCGACATGTTCTTATCGGTGAAGTCCACAAAATCGCCATTTCGATAACCACCAACCACCATAATCGTCTTGATTTCGTCATCCGCAATTAACATATCCTGAGCTATTTTTAAAGCGGAAACGGTTGTGCAACAACGATTTTGAACATCAATGCCCCACGCATTGACGGCTTGAATGCGATCTTGAATGTATAAAGCCGAAGTCGTTAAAGGATATTCCTTCCACTCCTCACCAATGCACAAGATGACATCAATTTCGGAAGCGGCAACTTTCGTATTTGTTAAGCAATCTAAAGCCGCTTTCGCCCCCATTTCCTGGGTTCCATCTTCATCACTTGCAATATATATTTGTTTGATTCCTAATTTTTCAATGACGGCTTCTTCGGTCCAAACGCCATTTGTTTTTTCACTAATCGTCTTAGCCGACATTGTTTGTTTAGGAAGGTAAATACCGGTTCCAACAATTCCAACTGTTGGTTTCATATATTTCTCCATCCAATTATAAGCGCATACCACCGTTAACATTCAATGTTTGTCCGGTGATGTAAGAAGCATCATCGCTGGCAAGGAATACAGCAACTTTCGCAATTTCTTCTGGTTGACCTAAACGCTTAAGCATCGTCATTTCCGCAAATTTCTTTAGTAAATCTTCAGGAACAGTTTTTAAAATATCGGTCATAACGTATCCCGGAGCAATGGCATTAACGCGAACGGGAACACCTTTTCTCGCAAACTCTTTGGCCCAAGTCATGGTTAAACCGATAACTCCGGCTTTGGAAGCCGCATAGTTGGCTTGACCAATGTTACCAAAAACACCGACAACGGATGAAATATTAATAATACTTCCGCCCCCAATGGTTTCCATTTGCGGTCCGACATAACGAACCAAATTAAACAAACCTTTTAAGTTAACATTGAGAACTAAATCCCATGCTTCATCCGTCATTTTATAAGTCATCGAATCTCGAGTAATGCCGGCATTATTAACTAAAATATCAATTTTCCCAAATTTGGCCACTATTTCATCAAAGAAGGCTTTGCATCCCGCCACATCGGTGACATTTAAAGAATACCCAAACACTCTTTCAGCCTGATAGCTCATTTCTCCCATATCAGCGGCAATAACGATAGCTCCTTCTAAAGCAAATGCTTTGGCAATTTCTGCGCCGATTCCTTTTGCGCCCCCGGTAACGACGGCAACTTTTCCTTGTAATTTCATATTATTATCCTTTCTTTATGCTTTTTTCACAATGATGGCTGTACCCATACCGCCGCCAATGCACAAACTTGCTAAACCATAAGTACGATTATTTCTAAGCATGCCATGTAATAACGTTACTACAATGCGGTTACCGCTATTTCCAAGCGGGTGACCAAGCGCAATGGCCCCGCCATTGATATTGGTTTTACTTAGCAACTCATTTTTATCAATATGATGTTCTTCAACTAGTTCTTTCACAACGCCCAAGCTTTGAGCGGCAAAAGCTTCATTTAATTCGACTAAATCGATTTGTCCTAAAGTCATTTTCGCATTCTTTAAAGCACTCGAAATGGCCGGAACCGGACCCAATCCCATCACTGACGGATCAACTCCACCTTGACCGACGCTAACGATTTCGGCAATAACCGGTAGTTGATATAATTTAACCGCTTCTTCAGAAGCAACGACGACAAAGCTGGCTCCGTCATTAATGCCCGAAGAACTACCCGCTGTGACCGATCCATCCGGTAAAAAGGCAGGACGCAATTTCGCCAGTTTTTCCGCATTTGTGGAACGATTAGGATATTCATCACGACTGACAACAATGGTTTCCTTTTTGGTTTTAATTTCAATCGGAACAATTTCCGCATCAAAAAGACCACTATCGACGGCTTTAATCGCTTTTTCTTGCGAATTTAAAGCAAAACTATCTTGTTCTTCACGGGTAATCCCATGTTTTTTCACAATGTTTTCTGCTGTCACACCCATATGATAATTATTGAAAACATCTATTAAGGAATCTTTCAAAATATGATCAGCTAAATTCAAATCACCCATTTTTACTCCATCGCGGGCTTTGCTGGTTACTAAATATGGGGCTTGACTCATCGATTCCACACCACCGGCCACAATTAAATGGGCCATATTGGCTTTAATGCTCGTGTAAGCATTCATAATCGATTTCATGCCACTGCCACAAACCATATTTAAAGAATAAGCCGGAACAGAAACCGGAACCCCTGCTTTAAGAGAAATTTGGCGTGCTAACCCTTGACCGACACCCGCCGATAAAACATTACCGACAATAACTTCATCAATTTTTGCAACCGGAACATTAGTATCAGCTAATAATTTTTTTAAAACTTGCGCACCTAATTCCGCGGGATGGACATCTTTGAAAGCTCCTAAAAAGGAACCAATGGGACTTCTTTTTGCACCGACAATGAACACTTTGTTACTCATAGTACCTCCAATAAAGCGTTTTCAATAAAAATAAAATAATAAATGCCTACTAGAAAAAGCTAAATAGACAAAATTAAGAATAAAAAGTAAGACAATATGAATGTTTATTCATATTCTGTTTTCATTATATATGAAAGCGGTTTTTTTGTCAACACCTTTGATTTTCAAAAAGTTTTTCATTGCAGACTTCTTAAAAATCGTTTTTCTTGTTTTTTTAGGTTGTTTGTTCTATAATAAAGATGGTGATAATATGGAACAATTAGTATACCATCCTCCGCGGACCAAAACGGGAG
>JBFXGS010000129.1:0-2844 GCA_050177775.1 Bacilli bacterium
ATATGCTCTAAACCTTCAGCAAATTTCTTGCCCTTATAGGCAACTTTGTTGCGGCTTTGCCATTCGTACTCATCATAATTCATGGCTTGGAATAATTTTTGATCGATGGCTTCCACAGTTGATGAAGCTAATTCCTCGGCGGAAAATAACTTTAAAAATTTGACTTCAACCTTGCCTATGCGGGCAACATTTGACCATTTGGGGAAAGTAAAATAACTTCCTAGAATCTGGGCATAGATGACATCCATTTCGAGGCTTTTTAGCAGCTTTCCCGTTGATTGGGTAATATCTTCAAGAGCCCCATAAGCACTCAAACGGCCTTCGGGAGCCAGACCAATGTTGCCATGATTTTTTTTAACTTTGAGAATGTTGCGCATTGATTTTAAATCGGGTTGAAAAAGCATTTTGGGAAAAGTGCCAATTTGGTGCAACAACCATCCTAAATCGTAATTACAGAAATAATAATAAGCCATTACGGAGTTGATTTTCCAAGGATAAAGGGGCACAAAGGCCCAAATGAAATCAAACTTTGACGGATGATTGAAAATTACAACCACCGGTTGACGTTGATTTTTTAATTCAGTTTTATCAACTCTGACCCGAAAGCGTGGGAAGAAGAAGATTTTGAAAAACCATACTATGATGGAATAATAGAACCGATTTGGTTTGCGAACATTGTTTCGGTAATAATCCATTCCGTATTTCTTTGGCAAGGTCAAGATTTTTTTCATGATCTTTGGATATAACGCAGCGGTAACGCCACAGGCAATGATTAAGAAAAGGGCAATCAAGAGGGAAATAACCCAATCAATTTGGTAGGATATTGTTCCAAACCCAATCCCGACGACCAAGGAGGGAATCGAAGCTAAGGTTGTAATAAAAGCATAGCGAGGAAATTTTAATTTTGAATTGGCCGCCGTAAAGGCAATCAAGCCATAGGGAATACCCGGTAAAACGTACATAACCGCAATAGCGACCATAAATTTTTTTGATGCAAAAGGTAGGGTAATGTTGTTGATTTTATCAACTTGTTTTTTTGAAAAAAAGGTTAAGAAACGCGGCCCTAACTTACGGACAAGTAAGTAAATAAGGATATTTCCGATGACGATTCCACTAATGCAAGCCACAAATCCCCAAATCGGACCCAGCATAAAGCCAGCCACCATATGCGTCAATTGGGAGGGAAGGACGACAATCAATAATTGCAAAGCCTGGAAAATGGCAATGAAAATGGGCGCCCAGTAATCATAACTTTTAAATTTATCAAATAAAGGGTTTAGGTCGTTTGTTTCAATCGATAATTTGATGGAATCAATTAAATCAAAAGCCAAAAAGACCACCAATGATCCAAAGATGATTAAAAAGGAAATGGTCAAGATTAATTTTGGAAGATTTCTTTTTTTCATATAACCCTACTTAATTCAATTTTTAAATATTATAACATAAAAAAACGAAAATTAGAAGTTATTTTCAAGTCCTTTTCATTGTTTTATCTTTTTTGTGGTTATTTTATGATAATTAGTTTATAATATTGATAAATAATGTTGGAGGTTATAATGATTACGATTAAAGAAATCACAAAACGCAGTGATATTATCAAGTTTATTGAATTTCCCATCAAAATGTATAAGCACAATCCCTATTATATTCCTTGCTTTGTACAAGATGAAATGATTTTGTTAAACCCCAAAAAAAATCCCGCTTATGCTTATTGTGAAACAAGGTTGTTTTTAGCATACGAAAATAAAAAAATTGTCGGCCGTATTTGTGCGATGATTAACAAAGCTTATAATGAAAAAAAGGGTTTAAAGCAAATGCGCTTTAACCGTTTTGATGTTATTGATGATTTAGAAGTAACCAAATTGTTAATGAAGCAAGTGGAAGATTGGGCCAAAGAACGGGGTTTAACCCAAATTATCGGACCGATTGGGTTCAGCGATTTAGATAAACAAGGTTTATTGGTTGAGGGCTTTGAAGAAGAAGGCAATACCATCACCCTTTACAACCATCCTTATTACATGAAACATTTAGAAGCTTTGAATTTTCGAAAAGACGTCGATTGGGTGGAATATCAAGTTTTCACACCGGCTTCGATGAATGATCGAATTACGCGTCTAGCAGCGGCCATTTCCCATCGTTATGGTTACAAGGTTGTGAAAGTCAACAAAAGGAAAGACATAAAATTGTATGCCCGAGACGCTTTCCACTTAATTAATGAATCTTTTGAACATTTATATGGGGTTGTTCCCTTAAGCGACCGACAAATCGATGATACGGTAAAACAATTTATTAGTATTGTTAATATGGAATTCCTTTATTTTATTACGAATAAAACCGATGAATTAATCGGTTTTGGGTTGCTTGTCCCTTCGCTAAACAAAGCTACCAAACCATCAAACGGGCGTTTGTTTCCGTTTGGATTCTTACGTGTTTTAAAAGCGTTAAGAACCTACAAAGTTTTAGATATGTACTTAGTTGGGGTAAAACCGCAATATCAAAAATTGGGCGTTAATGCTTTAATACTGTTAGAAGGCATTAAATCAGCGATCAAATGTGGCGTGCAATTAGCGGAAACAGGCCCCGAACTAGAAAACAATTTAGAAGTCCGTTCGCAATGGCGTGAATTTGAAACCCGTCAACATCGTCGCCGTCGTTGCTATGTCCGCGATTTGTCTTAGTATATTATAATTGGAAATGCAACAAAGGCATAGGAATTAATTATTATTAATCACGATTTTTTTAAATAATATTTAACCTGAGGAAATCAGGGCAAAGCTCTTTTAATCGCTCGATGGGAGTCATAAACCCCAAAACCTTTCTTGGCTTATTATTCATCCAATTTTG
>JBFXGS010000130.1:0-2765 GCA_050177775.1 Bacilli bacterium
TAGTGCTTTTACCTTCACCGGCCGGGGTCGGAGTAATGGCGGAAACAAGAATTAATTTTCCATCTTTCTTGTCTTTGAGACGATCGAAAGCCTTAAACTCCACTTTCGCAAGATGTTTTCCAATTAAATAAAGTTCATCCTCTTTTAAACCATTTTTTCTGGCAATCTTCTTCATATCAACAAGGGTCGCTTGATTGATAATTTCAATATCTGATAACATTAAATCTAATCCTTTCTATTTAACTACTGCTTCCGTAATATACTTCATGATTAATTTGATTTCTGATTTTCCACTAAATTCAAAATGCAAATTGGGAGTCCCAAAATACCCTAAGTCTAAGACCGCATGGGATTCTAAATCCTTGGAGGAAGACAAAACAAAAGTGGTCACACGATTATAAGGGTAGGAAACAAACTGGCGTTTTTTTCCAAAGGCTCCCGATAAACTGATGATAATGACACGTTTGTTTGTGAAAACAAGACCATCTTTGATCGACTTAAACGAATCAATGGTTTGTTCTCCTTCAATTAATAATTCGCCTAAATAATCTAAATATTTAGGTTCTTGAACTAGCCGTTGATATTTAATTAAATTGGCATCGGTTATTTTCTTTGCCATTAGATTACTCCTTGGGCTTTCATCGCTTCATATACTTTGAGGAAACCGGCAATATTAGCACCAACCACTAAATTACCCGGTTGGTTAGTTTTGACCGAAGTTTGATAAACGTTATGATAAATATTCTTCATAATGTCTTTTAAACGATTATCCACTTCTTCAAAAGTCCAAGAAAAACGCATCGAGTTTTGGCTCATTTCCAGTCCGCTGGTGGCTACTCCCCCCGCATTAGCGGCTTTTCCCGGAGCAAATAAAATGCCATGTTCCATTACATATTTCGTCGCTTCATTGGTCGTTGGCATATTGGCCCCTTCACAAATTAAAAGCGTTTGATTGTAAACTAATTTCTTTGCTTCTTCCATGCCAATTTCATTTTGCGTGGCACATGGAAAGACTAAATCGCAAGGTATATCCCAAATGTCTTTTAAATTACCGGAAAATTTAACATCGGGATGCATTTTCGCATAAGAGTCAAGATTCAAATGCTTGGCTTTTAATTCTACCACTAAATCAACATCCAAACCATTCGGATCATAAACCATCCCCGAAATATCATTCATGGCAATGACTTTGCCCCCCAGGGCTTTAGCCTTAACCGCACAATAACTGCCGACATTGCCACTACCCGTGACCATGACTTTTTTGTTAACGAAACTATCCGCTCGTAAATTCTTCAGCATTTCTAAAGCAAAATAGCAAACCCCAAAGCCCGTGGCTTGCGGTCTAACTAAACTGCCCCCATAGCTCAAGCCTTTTCCGGTAAAAACGCCGGTAAATTCATTACGCAGTTTTTTATAATAGCCAAACATGTAGCCGACCTCTCTGGGACCAACCCCAAAGTCTCCGGCCGGAACATCGGTGTTTTCCCCTAAATGGCGGTATAATTCGGCCATAAAGCTCTGGCAAAAGCGCATAATTTCATTATCGGTTTTGCCAGTGGGATCAAAATCGGCTCCCCCCTTACCTCCACCCATCGGTAACCCGGTTAGCGAGTTTTTAAAGGTTTGTTCAAACCCGAGAAACTTGATAATGGACTGATTAACGGAACGATCAAAACGGATCCCTCCTTTATATGGTCCAATGGCAGAATTGTACTGGACACGGAAACCGCGATTAACACGAACTTTTCCTTGGTCATCAACCCAGGGAACTCTAAATATGATTAATCTTTCGGGTTCGATTACTCTTTCAATTATTCCTAAACGTTCAATCTCCGGATCATTTCCGACATACAAATCCATGGAATCTAAGAATTCACGAACAGCTTGCAAGAATTCTGGTTCATGGCCACTTTTTACTAATAAATCTTGATAAATACGACTTAAATAAGGACTTTTAAACATGTCAAATTCCTTTCTCCGTTTCTAATTTTACCATAAAAAGAAATCGTTTACAATAGTTAATGGTAAAGGAAAATGGTGGAATAAATTCCACCATTAGCAAATAATGATCTCAAAATTCATTGATGAGGTTCCTGGCAAGCGCATTGCATGTCACCAAAATCAAGAAAATCGAAAAACAATAACATTTCCGCAATCATATTCTTATTCAAAGAATAATGAATCAATTTTCCTTCTTTACGGGCATTAATAATCTCGGCATCATTTAAAATCTTTAAATGGTGCGAAGCGGTGGGTTGAGAGATCCCTAGCTTTTCATAAAACTGGCAAGCACAAATTTCTTTTTGGGAGAGCATTAATAAGATTTGAATGCGGCTTTCATCCCCCAAAGCTTTAAAGATTTGCGCGTATTGTTTGTTATCCATCGTTCCTCCAAATATATTTTTATTATACGTCATATATTGATGCTTGTCAATATGTATGAAAAAGAGAGAGTCATTCCCTCTTTCATCAACTTATTTTAACTTTTCCATCACATTTTTAACTAAAGCATCAATTTGGTCTTGGCGATTTTGTTTCTTCCACTTAATTGAACCCATAAAAGTAAAATCACATTTCTTTTGATTTAAGACCACTTGCATCGTCTTTTTAGCTTGATTAGGACCGCACCAGTTAAAAGGTAAAAACTGCGTCACAAATCCAAACACTTTTTTATCCGTTTCTTGGAAATCATTTGTTAAGAACTTCTTAAAGGGAGCGGCCAATGAAAATCCCCTAATCGGCGATGCAAAAACTAAAACATCATA
>JBFXGS010000131.1:0-2727 GCA_050177775.1 Bacilli bacterium
ACAAAGGACTAATGTTCATTGATTATATCATTAATAACCAAGGCAAAATAAAAAGTTTATTAAGTGAGAAACTTGGTTATGAGCTTGTCAAACAACTCAATTTTTCACCTCGCTTAATAATAATTGGCGAAGATTTTAATAAATATGATGAATACGCCATCAAACAAATGCCCTATATTGTTGAACTAATCAAGTATCAATTGTTTGAAAAACAATATTTGGTTTTGGAAAAAATTTATCAAAGTAAAAAGACTTATGGTGAAAAAACACCTGTATCAAATAGTTTAATCAACCAAATAAGTGATTATGTACTTGGTCTGGGCGACGAGGTTTGTGAAGAAAAAACCGCTTTGTTTATTTGTTATCGCAAGATCAGAGCGTTTGCTTATTTATTTGAACAAGATGAATTGATGATTAACATCTTACAAAACGGAAAATACAAGGCTTACAAATTAGCAAGCCCTAAGGATTTATCCAAAGTTGAAGTTTTACTTGAGCAAAGTTATGATGAACAATAATGAATTAGAAGTTATTTATGAAGATAACCACATCATTGTGGTTGTGAAAAAACCCGATTTATTATCACAAGCCGATGATACGCAAGATGATGATATGATTAATATCATCAAACAATATTTGAAAGAAAAATACCATAAACCCGGAAATGTTTTTGTAGGATTAGTTCATCGGTTAGACCGCCGAGTAGGTGGGTTAATGGTGTTTGCCAAAACTTCAAAAGCGGCATCGAGATTATCAGCCACGATTAGAGAACGAGCTTTTTATAAAGAATATTTCGCGATTGTTCAAGGAATTACCCCACCTTCGGGTCGCTTAGTTAATTATGTCAGTAAAATCAGCCAAAATGGCCCTCATGCGATTATCTCAACTCCGGAAGCATTTGGCCAAGAAGCAATATTAGAATACCGTACCATTTCATCTGCTATAATAGATGAAAGAGAGTATTCCTTTTTGAAAGTAAATTTAATTACCGGTCGATACAACCAAATCCGAATTCAGTTTGCCCATTTTAAACATCCGATTATCAATGATTTTAAATATGGCTATCGTGGTCATCACGAAGACAACCAACTTGGACTGGTATGTTCGGGCTTAAGGTTTTCTCATCCGGTAACAAAAGAAGAAATGAATTTTAATTATATGCCGAAGGACGGCATTTGGAAATATTTTGGGAGAATTAATTATGAACAAGGCTAAACCAGCGATTATTATTTTTGCAACCCTTTTGGTTTTTTTCATTCTTATCTCGCTGTTTGCGGACAGTGGAGAAATCAAGGTGAAAAGTTTCGATGCCGAAATCACCCTTGACAGTAATGGCGATATGCTTGTTAATGAAACGTGGATTGTGAATTGGCCCGATGGGATGCATGTTTCCTTCCGAGATATCGGTTATCAAAAATATCATCCCGATAATCCGCTTTACCAAGTACAAACCAACCGAGCTTTTTTTGATACAACCACCGTTAATGTTGATGTGTTCGGAAAAGATGGTTTGGCTCTGACCAGTGATAAATATGAAGTAGGATATTCATTTAATGGTGATAAAGATGAACTTGGTTATCCAGTTGAATGCTATCCTTCTCGTTCCAATTGCGAATCGTTGTTTGTGCATGTCTTTGCGGGGATGCAAAGTCAAATGACCTTCAAATATGAGTATAAAATTATTGGGGCTGTTACAAAGTATCAAGATACGAATGAATTAAACTGGGTTTTATTAGAATATTTTGAATCCGGCATTGAAGATGCTTCGGTTACCATTAATATTCCTAATGTCATCGCAAATGACATTCAAGCTTGGGGTCATGGTTTATCAAAAGGCTTTATTACGATTAATGATGAACAAATTGTTATGGACATTGACCGCATCAAACCAAGTGAAGTGCTTGAATTTAGAGTCTTAATCAATGATGATGTCTTTAATGTCGATGCCATCAATTTTGTTAACATGCCAATGCTTGAAGATATTACTGATTATGAAGTTAATTTAGCAAATGAAACAAACGATAGTATTTTTATTGCGAATGTTGTTTGGGTTTTAGCTGTTTTAATTGTAGCCGCAACCTTGTTTGTTGGTATTTGGGTTTACATTAAATATGATCGTGAATACGAGCCTAAATATCAAGGCAAATATTTTAGGGATTTGCCCGCCGAATACACTCCGGCCGAAATGAGCTATTTATATTATTTTAAAAAAATTCAAAACGAAGATGTTACGGCGACTTTGCTGGATTTAGTCAGAAGAAAATATTTAATTCTTGATAATAATGGCAGTGGTATCAACGATAAAAATCCCGATTTTAAAATATTGAAAAATTTGGAAAAAGATAACAGTGATTTACTTCCCCATGAAAAACATTTAATTTCATGGTTCATTGACACCATTGGTGATGATAAAGAAGTAACGCTTGAACAAATCGAAAAATATCCAAAACGATCTTACCAAACCGCTATGAACTTTGAAAAAGCGGCTTCAACATTTATTACGCTTGCTAAACAAGCCGGAAGTCGTCATGACTTCTTTGAAAAGACTTTAACTTCCGCCAAAGGGAAGCTTTATTTGTGGAGTCTTGTTCCCTTCTTGTTTGCTTTTGGGGCTTTTGTGATGGGACCAACTTTAGTTGTTCCGATTGATAATACTTACCCCGCCGCCTTGGCCGCCGTTTCCGGTGTTGCTTACATCATTTATGTGGGAATAATAAAAAAAAGATC
>JBFXGS010000132.1:0-2721 GCA_050177775.1 Bacilli bacterium
AATCTGGGATTTTGGCTTTTCATAATACATATCCATACCTCACTATATATTTATATTATACCAAATTTTACTCTCTTTTTCCAGAGCAAATAAAAAGACTGTTGACTTACTTTGTCAACAGTCTGAAAAGGGCAAGCGCCCTTTTTTTATAATATAAATTTAAATGCTCTGAGAACTTCATAATAATCATCGGCTTCAAAAACTAATGTCTCGGGGTTAATCAGATGACAACCAGGATAGAAAGAAGAACGGTAAGCATCTTGATGACGTTTGTAACCCACTTCCACTTTAAAATGGTTTGGAAGCGGTAAAATGTTTTGGGATAAATCCGAGGTTAGGGCTTTTTTTACGCCCGCTTTTATTTCTTCGTTAGTGACGTTAGGGTGTTTTGAAACAACGGCCCCGTGTCGACCTTCTTTGGTTGCGACGGTAATGACCTTCGGTAAAAGTTGCTTTACTTGTTTAGTAAGATTTAAATCACCGCTTAAGAAAGCCACCGGAATTCCTAAATAAGCCGCATATAAAGCATTAATGGTAAATTCACTGGCATCGACGCCATTGATTTTAAGGTGGTGAATGTCGGTATCCATCGTATGGGATAACGAGTTGCCATCACTTCCGGCGGGGCTATGATAACCAATAAAGATCACGGCATCAAAGCTTTTGTCTAAACCAGCCATCATACTGCATAAACAGCCTTCCCAGCCACGATGTAAACTAACGTAATTTGGTAATAATGAGATATCAAGATTCATGGCGCTGTCATGAGCGTCTTTCACAAATATTTCTTCCGCTTTGGCTTCGTTTGCTCCTTGACAGGCAAAAGCCACTTCCATACTCATTTGTCTTTGAAAATTGGCATATTGCGATTTGTCAGCATCGGTCTCCGGCCAAGCCACAATTCCATTAACGCCCTCAATATCCGCACTAATAAATACTTTCATACAATGTCCTCCATAACACTAATTATTATATTACAAATCCCTCAATAATAAAATAAAATTATTTTGTTTTAATTGAAATTATGTTATAATCATTCAAGGAGGAAATTATGAACACTTTTAAAACAATTACCAAATTAGATTTTAGAACTTTAAAATATTGCAATTTATTTTTAATTAAATATCGAAGAAAGGCTTACATCTGGTTTATCATTACCGCTGTTTTATCGTTAGGAATAGCTGTTTATGATTTTTTAGTTATCAAGAGCCAATACTACATGTTTGCCATTTTATCAATCTTGTTTGTCTTCTATTCTTTATATCAAATGTTGACGGTTGAGAAAAAATTAGATACTTCCTTAATTCGCTTTTTCCAAAATCGGGCTGTCAGTACCCAAATTGTGGAAATAGACGAAGAGAAAATAACGGTCACAAGATCGCTTGATCCTAATAATCCGACGACTTATGAATGGGCTTATATTTCCGAAATTGATGAAATGCCGCAATTTTATATGTTGATGGTCGGGAAAAACGCTCCGATTATCATTGATCGTAGTTTGGAAAATGTCATGGACGGCACCTTAGAAACCCTTGATGCGATTATTAAAGATAAAATCCCTTCAAAACCATATAAAGTCGTTATGAAGGATATTGTGAAAATACCGATTACGTATGTTCATCAAGAACCAGTAGCGGAAGTAGTGGAAGAGCCAAAAGAAGAACCGACCGAAGTTAAAGCTGATGATCAAACACAAGAAATTGAGCATCAAGACCAACCTAAGGAATAATTGTGGAAATCATCGCCAATTGTCAATATGGTGAAGAACGTGCCAAACAGTTTTTTCGTTTTCATATGCTTGTGAAAAGTCCCACTAAATATATTTATTGGGGTGTTTCGTTAACAAGCTTGGCATTTGGGGCATATCTAATTGCAAAAAACGAAAACTATTTTGGCATTTTTTGTTTGTTTATTGCAGTTATTACCATTGTTGTTTGGCTGTCGACGGTTCATACTTCAATCAATAAAATCATGAAAGAATTACGCTTTCCGATGATTAAGTACCAACTAATATTTTCTGATTCAACGCTAGGATTTAAACAAGGAGACATATTAAAAGAATACGCTTGGAATCAGGTGTTATTGGTTTGTGAAACGAAAACAACCATTTATTTCTATGTTACAAAAAACCAGGCGTTAATTTTGGGGAAATATATTTTATCCGATCAAGAGCGACGCCAATTGCATACATGGATTGTAGATAGCCAAATTAAATATCGTCAATACCAAATCAAATGATTTAGGGTGGATTATGAAAATCATATTATTTATTTTAATTGTTTTGATGGGAGTTGCGATTGGTTTAATCTTAGGCTTGGGCTTGTTTCAAGGATTTGAATTAGTTTTGTCAATGTTTATTTTGTTCCCGCTCATTTTTATTTTTGGAACAATTTTAATTGGGAAATCTAAAAAAGAAGAAACGCCCCGAGAAGATAAAAAGAAAGACCGTTTTTCGAGGTGGGAATAATGAGTGATTTGCGTTTATTTAATTTAAAAAAAGGTCAAATTGAATCAAAGACTCCACTTGAAAAATCCCCCTTGAAATCGATTGTTTGTCAACATTTAGAACACTTATTAGGAATAAAATTAATTGAAAATGATTTTGCCTTAAATGATAATGAAAAAATCGAAACACTGGGTTATGATGAGAACTTCCGCTTAGTAATAATGGAATACCGCACGGGTAAATTTAGCGGAGTTGTCTCCAAAGGACTAATGTTC
>JBFXGS010000133.1:0-2652 GCA_050177775.1 Bacilli bacterium
GTGATTAAATGAAACTGATTATTGCTATTATAGCTAATGACGATGCTCCTTCGCTTATGAAAGGGATTGTGAAAAACAAATACATTGTTACTAAGTTGTCATCAAGTGGTGGCTTCCTTAGACGAGGAAACACAACCCTGATGATTGGAGCGAAGGACGAAGAAGTGGATAGCATTATTAAAATCATTTCTGAACATTCACGGACACGCAATGAATTAGTCCCGAGTTCAGTCATCAGCGAATTTGGCATTATGCCATCCGCACCGTTAGAAGTAACGGTTGGTGGTGCAACCATCTTCATTATTGACGTTGTTGATTTCATGAAGATTTAATCAAACTTAAGAAAAACCTGTAAGAAAGACTTACATTTGCAAGTCTGCTTACAGGTTTTTTATACTGAAAAATTACGGTTGTTAATATTACTTTTCTATGGTATAATATCGAAATAATGCAGGTGTCATCATGAAAAAATTTTTTGGAACCAAAGCGTTTTATCGAACTGTTTTATTAATATCGCTTCCAGTGATGCTCCAACAAGGACTAAGTTCCTTTGTCAGTTTGCTGGATAATTTAATGGTTGGTGGTTTAGGCACTGAAGCCATTTCCGGGGTAGCAATCGCTAATCAACTAATCTTTGTTTATAATTTATGTATTTTTGGTTCCTTATCAGGAGCTTCCATTTTTGCTTCTCAATTTTTTGGTGCAAAAAATTTGGATGGGTTAAGGTCTTGTTTTCGCTTTAAAGTGATGATTGCTTTTGTTATTTTCTTTATTGCCTTATTAGTGATGGGATTATTTTCCGAACCACTGTTATCATTATTCTTAACCGAAACAGAAGAATCGGCTGGTGATTTAGCGCTAGTTTTGTCCTTATCACATGAGTATATCTTAATCATGCTGATTGGGATGCTTCCTTTTGCCATTACGACCGTTTATAGCTCATCACTTCGGGAAACGAAAAAAACAATTATTCCGATGATTTCGGGGATGATTGCTGTATTATGCAATTTGGTGCTAAATTATATTTTAATTTATGGCCATTTAGGCTTTGCTGCCATGGGAGTAAAAGGAGCTGCTATTGCAACGGTCATTTCAAGGTTTGTGGAGCTAGGTATCTTGGTTGGTTATGTTCACTTGTTTAAAAAGCAATATCCTTTTATTCAAGGAATTTATCGAACACTTCGTATTCCCCTTGATTTAGTTAAGAGGATTAGTTTAAAAGGCTTGCCTTTATTACTTAACGAACTCTTTTGGTCATTAGGGATGACAACACTTTTTCAAATTTATTCCGTTAAAGGATTATCCGTTGTTACAGCACTCAACATTTCGTCAACTTTTTCTAATCTGTTCTTTGTTATCTTTTTTGCATTAGGGAATGCGACAGCAATCATTTTAGGTCAGCATCTAGGTGCAAATCAACTAGAAGAAGCGAAAGATTCTAATAGGCAATTGTTATTCTTGACATTTATTGTTACAACGCTATTGGGCATTGGTTTAATCATAACGGCAAAATATATTCCTAAATTATACAATACAACCGATAATATTCGTTATTTAGCGACCCAGTTTATGATCATTGTTGGGCTATTTATGCCAATGTATTCCTTTAATATGCAATGTTATTTTACTCTTCGTGCTGGTGGTGTGACGTTTGTGACCTTCCTCTTTGACAGTGTTTTCTTATGGATCATCATGATTCCGATTGGTTTTTCTTTAACCCACTGGACAGCAACAAACATCCTTATGGTTTATATGTTCGTACAATTATCCGAACTCATTAAATCAGTCATTGGATTTGCTCTAATTAAAAAGGGGATATGGTTAAAAAATATCGTTTATAAACAAGCTTCTGCCCAAACATAATCAAAAATGTTTATCTTTTTTGAAAAAAAAATAGCCTGTAAGAACTACCAACAAATGTTAGGTTCTTAACAGGCTTTTTTTAGATTTGTTTAAAGATAATTTTAATTGTTGTGCCAACATTTAGTTTGCTTTGTAATTCGATTTTCGCATCATGGAGCGTGGCAATATGCTTCACAATCGATAAACCAAGCCCTGTTCCACCGGTGTCTTTGGAATGACTTTGATCAACGCGATAAAAACGTTCAAATACTCGGTCCTGATCCTTTGGAGCAATACCGATTCCCGTGTCTTGGATGGTTAAGATGATTTGCTTAATGTCATTTGTGATGGAAAGATTGATTTGACCTTGATCATGGTTATAAATTATGGCATTATCGCATAAATTATAAATTAATTCATATAACATTTTATCAATGCCTAAAACATTGGTTTTAGTAGCTTGAAGGTTTATCGAAATGTTTTTAGCTACTGCTTTCTTTTGTAAATCATTGATAACTGTTTTTGTAATGGCAAATAAATCAACTTCGGTAAATTGTTTTTTTAAATCGCCTTCATCAAGACGCGATAATTTTATAATATCGTCGATTAAAGCCAACAAATGCGCTGCCCCTTGATATATTTCCTGAGAAAAGCGGGGGATGTCTGCTTGTTTTGCAATCCCATTACTGATGATTTCCGCATATCCCATAATGGAAGTCAGGGGTGTTTTTAATTCATGGGACACATTAGCGGAGAATTCACGACGTCGTTGCTCGGATAATTCGCGATCGGTAATATCGATAATAAAGA
>JBFXGS010000134.1:0-2652 GCA_050177775.1 Bacilli bacterium
GTGATTAAATGAAACTGATTATTGCTATTATAGCTAATGACGATGCTCCTTCGCTTATGAAAGGGATTGTGAAAAACAAATACATTGTTACTAAGTTGTCATCAAGTGGTGGCTTCCTTAGACGAGGGAACACAACTCTGATGATTGGAGCGAAGGATGAAGAAGTGGATAGCATTATTAAAATCATTTCTGAACATTCACGGACACGCAATGAATTAGTCCCGAGTTCAGTCATCAGCGAATTTGGCATTATGCCATCCGCACCGTTAGAAGTAACTGTTGGTGGTGCAACCATCTTCATTATTGACGTTGTTGATTTCATGAAGATTTAATCAAACTTTAGAAAAACCTGTAAGAAAGACTTGCAATTGTAAGTCTGCTTACAGGTTTTTTTGTGTTGGAAAATTCCGGTTGTTAATATTGCTTTTCTATGATATAATGTCAAAATAATGCAGGTGTCATCATGAAAAAATTTTTTGGAACCAAAGCGTTTTACCGAACTGTTTTATTAATATCGCTTCCGGTAATGCTCCAACAAGGACTAAGTTCGTTTGTCAGTTTGCTGGATAACTTAATGGTTGGTGGTTTAGGCACTGAAGCCATTTCCGGGGTAGCAATCGCTAATCAACTAATCTTTGTTTATAATTTATGTATTTTTGGTTCCTTATCAGGAGCTTCCATTTTTGCTTCCCAATTTTTTGGTGCTAAAAATTTGGATGGGTTAAGGTCTTGTTTTCGCTTTAAAGTAATGATTGCTTTTGCCATTTTCTTTATTGCCTTATTAGTAATGGGATTATTTTCCGAACCACTCTTATCATTATTCTTAACCGAAACAAAAGAATCGGCTGGAGATTTAGCGCTAGTTTTATCCTTATCACATGAGTACATCTTAATCATGCTAATTGGCATGCTCCCTTTTGCCATCACGACCGTTTATAGTTCATCACTTCGGGAAATGAAAAAAACAATTATTCCGATGGTTTCGGGGATGATTGCTGTATTATGTAATTTAGTACTTAATTATATTTTAATTTATGGCCATTTTGGCTTTGCTGCTATGGGAGTAAAAGGTGCTGCCATTGCAACGGTTATTTCGAGGTTTGTGGAGCTAGGTATCTTGGTTGGTTATGTTCACTTGTTTAAAAAGCAATATCCTTTTATTCAAGGAATTTATCGAACACTTCGTATTCCCCTTGATTTAGTTAAGAGGATTAGTTTAAAAGGCTTGCCTTTATTACTTAACGAACTCTTTTGGTCATTAGGGATGACAACACTTTTTCAAATTTATTCCGTTAAAGGATTATCCGTTGTTACAGCACTCAACATTTCGTCAACTTTTTCTAATCTGTTCTTTGTTATCTTTTTTGCATTAGGGAATGCGACAGCAATCATTTTAGGTCAGCATCTAGGTGCAAATCAACTAGAAGAAGCGAAAGATTCTAATAGGCAATTGTTATTCTTGACATTTATTGTTACAACGCTATTGGGCATTGGTTTAATCATAACGGCAAAATATATTCCTAAATTATACAATACAACCGATAATATTCGTTATTTAGCGACCCAGTTTATGATCATTGTTGGGCTATTTATGCCAATGTATTCCTTTAATATGCAATGTTATTTTACTCTTCGTGCTGGTGGTGTGACGTTTGTGACCTTCCTCTTTGACAGTGTTTTCTTATGGATCATCATGATTCCGATTGGTTTTTCTTTAACCCACTGGACAGCAACAAACATCCTTATGGTTTATATGTTCGTCCAATTATCCGAACTCATTAAATCAGTCATTGGATTTGCTCTAATTAAAAAGGGGATATGGTTAAAAAATATCGTTTATAAACAAGCTTCTGCCCAAACATAATCAAAAATTGTTTATCTTTTTTAAAAAAAATAGCCTGTAAGAACTATCAACAAATGTTAGGTTCTTTACAGGCTTTTTTTAGATTTGTTTAAAGAAAATTTTAATTGTAGTGCCAACATTTAGTTTGCTTTGTAATTCGATTTTCGCATCATGGAGCGTGGCAATATGCTTCACAATCGATAAACCAAGTCCTGTTCCACCGGTGTCTTTAGAATGGCTTTGATCAACACGGTAAAAACGTTCAAATACTCGGTCCTGATCCTTTGGAGCAATCCCGATTCCGGTGTCTTGAATGGTTAAGATGATTTGCTTAATATCATTTGTGATGGAAAGATTGACTTGTCCTTGATCATGATTATAAATTATAGCATTATCGCATAAATTATAAATCAATTCATATAACATTTTATCAATGCCTAAAACATTGGTTTTAGTAGCTTGAAGGTTTATTGAAATGTTTTTAGCAACAGCTTTCTTTTGTAAATCATTGATAACTGTTTTGGTAATGACAAATAAATCAACTTCGGTAAACTGTTTCTTTAAATCGCCTTCATCAAGACGCGATAATTTTATAATATCATCGATTAAAGCCAGCAAATGCGCTGCCCCTTGATATATTTCTTGAGTAAAACGGGGAATGTCTGCTTGTTTTGCAATCCCGTTACTGATGATTTCCGCATATCCCATAATGGAAGTCAGGGGTGTTTTTAATTCATGGGACACATTAGCGGAGAATTCACGACGTCGTTGCTCGGATAATTCGCGATCGGTAATATCGATAATAAAGA
>JBFXGS010000135.1:0-2627 GCA_050177775.1 Bacilli bacterium
CGGATAACTACATCCATCGTATTAATTTCTTTAATCATTCCACAAACTAGACCAGCCATATAAATACTTTCGTTAAAATCACCATTTATTCTCGCTTGATTACTTGCCATAATTAATTGTTGTTCAAATTCAAGTTTCGTTAATTGGGTATTATTATTTAGTTCAATCGCTTTTGGTGTTTTTAAAACACGGACTGGCGAACCTAGATGTCTGCCAATTACCATCGTATCCGTATCTTTCGCATTGACCAAGGCTTCTTTGTAAGTTTGGGAAATATGACATTCCTTTGTACTTAAAAGAATTGTTCCCACTTGAACGCCAATTGCTCCAAGTGCCAAACAAGCCCTCACGCTACGGGCATCACCAATTCCTCCAGCAGCAATCACGGGAATATCGATGGCATCAACAACTTGAGGAATTAAACTTAAAGTTGTCAGTTCGCCAACGTGCCCTCCCGCTTCCGTTCCTTCCACAATAACCATATCGGCACCTGCTCTAGCAACCCTCAAAGCCATCGCAACCGATGCCACAACGGGGATCACAATAATGCCTTTTTCTTTCCACATTGGAATAAATGTTGATGGATTGCCAGCACCCGTTGTCACGACTTTCACACCACTATCCGCAATCACCTTTGCAATCGCTTCTTTTTCGGGATTTAAGAGCATGATATTAACCCCAAAAGGCCGATTCGTTAAGCTTTTCATTAAAGCAATATCCGCATTTACTTCACTTGCTGTTTTTGTTCCACAAGCAATTTGCCCTAAACCACCAGCATTACAAACCGCAAGCGCAAAGAGAGGATCGGCAATATTCATCATTCCCCCTTGAATAAGGGGGAATGGAATATTTAATATTTCATTTAGCATTTTTTTATTCATGATGGCCTTCTTGGAAAATACCCATCTTACGATATTTTAAATATCGCTTCGCAACTAGCTCATCAATAGGTATCTTTTTATAAAGTAATAATAACTGTTGTAATTTATCTTTTAAAACATTAAATCCAAAAGAATGGTCGAGATGTAATCCCCCTCCTTCTGGTAAAATGGCATCAATCGCTTGTAAATCAAATAAATCAGATGCCGTTAATTTCATCATCGCTGCCGCTTCTTTGGCTTTATTGCTATCCTTATAAACGATGGAAGCAAAACCTTCGGGCGAAAGAATCGAAAAAATACTGTTTTCAAACATCATGACAAAATCACCAACACCGATTGCTAGCGCTCCACCGGAACCACCCTCACCTAAAATAACAACAAACACCGGTGTTTTTACTTTCATCAATGTTTGGATATTGGCAGCAATGGCTTCAGCCTGTCCTCTTTCTTCAGCACCGATACCAGGATAAGCTCCCGGAGTATCCACAATCAAAAAAATGGGACGATGAAATTTTTCAGCTTGGAAAAACAAGCGTTTGGCTTTACGATACCCTTCAGGGTGTGGCATCCCAAAATTATGCATAATTTTGGAATCCGTATTATAACCCTTTTCTTCACCAATGACAGTAATTGGTTGGCCATTAAATGTCGCAATGCCTCCAATAATGGAAATATCATCACTAAATAAACGATCACCATGCAGTTCGATAAAATCAGGAAATAATTCATTGATTAATGTTTGACTTGTTGGACGTTTTAAATGTCTGGCTAATTGAACTTTTTCCCATGCAAGATCCTGTTTATTCATAATAGCTCCTTGAGTGCATTTTTAAAATGTTCGCAATCGTTTGGCGTAAATCATGGCGATGGCAAATAAGGTCAATTTGCCCATGGGCCAGCGCAAATGTTTCTGTCTGGAAACCTTCTGGCAAATCTTGGTTAATCGTTTGTTTGATGACTCTTGCCCCAGCAAAACCAATTAAAGATGATTTTTCAGAAATAACAATATCGCCTAAGGAAGCAAAACTAGCAGCTACACCACCTGTTGTAGGGTTTGTTAACACACTTAAAAAAAACAATCCTGCTTGTGCTAACAAATTAAGGGCAGAAGCCGTTTTCACCATTTGCATTAATGATAGGATCCCTTCTTGCATTCTTGCACCACCGGATGCAGAAAAAAGGACTAAAGGACGTTTTTCTTTGGCGGCGTATTCGATTAAACGCGTGATTTTTTCGCCAACAGCACTTCCCATACTCCCCATAATAAACCCGCTATCTAAAACACCGATAGCCACGGGAATGGCATCAATTAACCCAAAGCCACCCTTAAAAGCTTCGTTCATACCGGTTTGTTTCTTAGCTTGATCAAGTTTTTCAGAATAATTAGCCATATTTAAAGGATTAAGCGAGGAAATAGTTGCATCAATTTCTTGAAAACTGCCTTCATCCAAAATTAATGATAATCTTTGGTCAGCATTTATTTTAAAATGATAATCACAGGATAGACATACAAAAGCATTTAACTCCAATGTTTTTTCATAAATGGCAGCTTGACAGTGTTCGCACTTGACAAACAATCCTTCAGGAATATCTTTTTGTTCAAAACTGGTTTTTTGTTTGCGAACATCTTTATGGAAAGTTTCGAGTTTGTTTTTGCGTTCATCTAAAATATCTTTCATAACTCTCATCCTTTACAAATAAATAAAAACGGCCAATAAAAGAAACATCATATTGTCCTTTAATAAA
>JBFXGS010000136.1:0-2610 GCA_050177775.1 Bacilli bacterium
CTTATCTTGATAGACAAAAAGATTGGGATTTTGGAAAATAATTTTTATTTAAAAATAATATTTATTAATAGCCACCAGCCTTTGGTGGCTATTCTCATAAAGGAGAACGAAATTGATTAAATTTGTTAACGTCTCAAAAACATATGCTAACGGTACAAAAGCCTTAAAGAATGTCAATTTAGAAATTTTTGAAGGCGAATATGTCGCAATCCTCGGTTTATCCGGAGCAGGAAAGTCGACATTGTTGCGAACTATTAATCAAATTATCGATGTTACTGAAGGTAATATTTATATCGATAATATTGATATCAATACTTTTGATATCTATGGCGATCATCCAGAACAAATGATTGAAAAATTAACAAGCCAAGGTTTATCCATTAACCGAGACGAACTTAATTTACAAACCATTGACGTCACCACTTTAAAAGGAAAACAATTACGAAAACTCCGCAAAAACATTGGCATGATTTTCCAGAGTTTCAACATTATTAAACGAATGTCGGTTTTACAAAATGTGTTAACTGGGCGAGTTGCTTACAACCCAACTTGGCGCAATATTTTAGGAATTTATAAAGAATCGGATAAACAGATTGCTTATAGGGCTTTAAAGAAAGTTGACATCTTAGAAAAAACTTTCGGTAGAGCAAGCGAACTATCCGGTGGCCAAATGCAAAGAGTAGCCATTGCTAGGTCGTTAGCCCAACAAGCCAAAATTATGTTGGCCGATGAACCGGTTGCTTCCTTGGATCCAGTAACCACTTTTGAAGTTATGGAGTTTTTAAAGAAAATAAATCAAGAAGACGGCGTCACCATGATAGCCAATTTACATCATGTGGACTTAGCCTTAAAATATGCAACCCGCATCATCGGTATCAAGAATGGTGAAGTTGTTTATGACATTTCTCGTCACAGTAAATCCGACGATCAAATAATCAAAGATTTGGAGATTGTATATGGACGTGCCATCGGTTCCAAAGACTTTGTTGGTGATAATTAATGAAGCCCAATGAGCAGGAAAAAATCGTTCTCAATCGACCCAGTCAGCTAAAAAAGTATGTCACGATTGCCCTTGTCATCATTATCCTTTGGGGGAGTGCTCGCTTTGCCAACTTTAGCCTGATTGATATCATTAAAAACTTTGATCAAGCCGGGCGCCTTCTCGGTCAAATGTTTAGCGATCCCGCATGGGATTATGCCCCTAAAGTCATCCCTCCACTTTTGGAAACGATTCAAATGGCGATTGTCAGTTCGATGCTAGGAGCCATCGTTGCTTTTCCTTTAGCATTGTTTGCTTCATCTAACTTTACCGAAAATAAAGTTATTAATCAGATTACTCGTTTCATCTTAAACATCTTTCGTACAATTCCTTCGATGGTTTTAGCATCATTGTTTGTTGCCATCTTTGGATCTGGCAATTTTGCGGGTGTAGCGGCTTTGTTTATCTTCTCGTTTGGGTTAATCTCCAAATTATTATATGAATCAATTGAAGCAATTGATCCAGGTCAGGTTGAAGCGATTGTTTCACTTGGAGGAAACAAGTTAACTGTTTTACGCAAAAGTATCATTCCCCAAATTCTGCCCCAATTCATATCGTATACTTTGTACACTTTTGAAGTCAATGTTCGGGCCGCAGCCGTTTTAGGTTATGTCGGAGCCGGTGGTATCGGTCAGTTCTATGAACGAGCTTATGCGTTTAGATATTTTGACCGCGTCGGGATTATTGTCCTCATAACATTTGTGACCGTTTTAATCATTGACTTAATAAGCAGTCGCATTCGAAAGGGGTTAGTATAATGAATCAAGATGCTATTATTCTTCCAAAAAAACCACGTTCGAATTCGTTTAAGAAAACTTTATTCTACATTATTGTGATTTCATTATTTGTATGGTCCCTTGATTCTATTAATTATATCGGCATTATGGGTACTGCAGCAGCTACTTTTAAAGCAATGATGCAGGGGCTGATTACCCCCGACTGGGATTACTTAAAGGATTTAACCATTGATGGTTTGCCTTATGCTGTTTTGGAAACCATCACGATTGCCATTAGCGGAACATTTGTTTCCGCAATCTTAGCTATTCCGGTTGCCTTAATCGCTTCCCAAAATATCGTTGGTTCCAAATTCTCGCAAATCGGAAAATATATCATTACCATGATTAGAACTTTCCCAGAAATCATTCTAGCGCTAATTTTCATCAGCATTGTTGGTCCGGGTGCTCCTGCAGGTATTTTGGCTTTAGGAGTGCACTCCATTGGGATGTTAGGTAAGTTGTTCAGCGAATCGATTGAATCGATGGATGCCGGCGTCAAAGAAGCCGTGGAATCGTGCGGAGGAAATAAAATGGAAGTTTTATTCCGCGCCATCATTCCCCAAGTTTCCACCGAATTTATTAGTTACACTCTCTTCCGTTTTGAAACCAACATGCGCGCCGCAGCGACTTTAGGTGTCGTTGGTGCAGGTGGTTTTGGTGCTCCGTTAATCTTTGCGATTATCGGATTACAATGGTCTCGAACATTTACGATAGTCATTGTCTTAATTATTACCGTTACATTAATTGATTTATTATCCGGTAGTATTCGCAAAAAATTAGTTTAGTTCAAATAAA
>JBFXGS010000137.1:0-2605 GCA_050177775.1 Bacilli bacterium
TTTCATTCCTAGCAATTGCTTTGTAATAAAATCCCAAATTTCTCTAAATATCATTAAATACCTTCCTGACAAGCACAAACCAAATCGCCAACATCCAGAAAATCAAAAAACAGCAACATCTTGGCAATCACTTCTTTATTAAGCGAATAGTGAATCCATTTTCCCTCTTTTTGTCCCGTAATAATGTTTGCTTCGATCAGACTCTTTAAATGATGGGAAGCAGTTGGTTGTGATACACCCAGTTGTTTATAAAACTGGCAAGCACAAATTGTTTTTTGTGATAACATTAATAAGATTTGCACTCTACTTGGATCACTAAGTGCTTTAAATACTTTAGCGTATTCATGAGAATCCATAATAACCTCCAAAACAAGATATATTATACACTATATATCGATACTTGTCAATATATTAAAAGCAAGTCGATTTGACTTGCTTAAATTATATATATTTTTCGATTTCCCAATCAGATACTAATAAACGGTATTCGTCCCATTCCAATTCTTTAGCTCTGATGTATTTCCTAAATATGTGCTCTCCTAAAGTCTTCCTCATTAATTCGCTGCTTTTTAATTCTTTAACAGCATCTTTTAAATTTTCTGGAAGATTTAAAATGCCATGTTGTTCTCGTTCTTCACGAGAGTATTCAAAAATATTATCATATACTGGCTCAACCAAAGGATAATCATCTTTGATACCTTTCAAACCAGCACTTAAAATGGCTGCAAAAGCTAAATATGGATTTGCACTAGGGTCAACGTTTCTTACTTCCGTTCGTGTTGATTTCCCTCTTACAGCAGGGATTCTGATCATGGAACTACGGTTGGCATCACTCCAACAAATATAGCATGGAGCTTCATACCCAGGTACTAAACGTTTATACGAATTAACCGTTGGATTACAAATGGCACTCATTTCTCTTGAATGATGAATAATCCCACTAATCCATTTTCTACAAATCATGCTTAATTTCATTGGATCAGATTCATCATAAAAAACATTATTCCCATTTTCATCTGCAAGCGAACAATTCACGTGCATCCCGTTTCCTGGTTTAAAGGCCACTGGTTTAGGCATAAAGCTGGCATAAAGATTATATCTTCTCGCAACTTGTTTAACAACTTGTTTAAATGTTTGCACGCGGTCACAAGTTTCAATCACATCGGAATAGGCAAAATTAACTTCATTTTGTCCTGGACCGACTTCATGATGGCTTACTTCGACAGTATAGCCTAATTTCTCGAGTTCTAAAACAATGTCGTGGCGACAATTTTCGCTACCGTCAAGCGGAGCCAAATCAAAGTAACTGCCATTGTCATTAAATTCAATAATTGGTTTCCCTTGGCTGTCTTGTTTGAATAAATAAAATTCAGGCTCAACACCAACATTAAAATTTTTAAAGCCTAAAGCTTCCATTTCGCGGACAATCCTTTTTAAATTAGCTCTTGGATCACCTAAAAACAGTTCGTCATTAGGAAGATGAACATCACAAAAAAATCTTGCTACTTTTCCATAAGAACTAGATTCTAGAGGTAAAATTAAAAATGTTGACAAATCAGGATGTAAATACATATCGGCTTCTTTGATTCTAACAAAGCCTTCAATACTGGAACCATCAAACATGACTTTTCCATCAATAGCTGTTTCTAAACGGCCAACAGGAATCTCCACACTTTTAATTGTCCCTAACATATCTGTAAATTGCAGTTTAATGTATTTTACGCATTCTTTTTGGGCAATTTCGAGGATTTGCTTTTTTGTATATTCCATCATCATTCCACCACCTTTTTATTTCATATAGCAACCATTCTAGCATAGACTTGTTTTCTTTGCATTGTTTTTTTTTAGAAAATGATTTCATAAAAAAACTCAAATGTTACATTTGAGTTAATTCATTGACAAGATTATTGACCAACTGGGAAATTTGTTCTTCACGGTTCTTCTTTTTCCATTTTATGGAACCCATAAACTTAAAAGGGCATTCGTTTTGATCTAAAATAGCCTTCATAAATTTATTTGATTGATTTGGTCCACACCAATTAAAAGGAAGAAATTGCGTTACAAAACCATAAACTTGTTTGTTTTTTTCTTTGAAATCATCCTTTAAAAACTTTTTAAAGGGAGCAGACAAAGAAAATCCTCTGACGGGTGAAGCAAATACGAAAGTATCAAACATAGAAACATCTAAATGATTATTTAAAACAACTTTAGATGAGTCCATTTCCTCATTTTGATTAGTTTCAATCCGTAATAAAGAAGCATCAATGTGCTTTTCTTCAAGCTTTTGCAGTAATTTTTGGGAAACCAAAAATGTATTTCCCGTGTATGAGTAAACAATAATTCCAATTTTCATATAACCTCCATATTTATGAAAAAAATAATCTGTTTTCTTAATTGACAAACAAAAAAAAGGGACTATACTTATCGCGTAGTAAGTTTTCTATCAAACAAAGGAGGCGAAATATAATGGCAAAATAAGTTAAAAAGGCTCCAGTAGTAAAACCAGCTGAACCAGTAAAACCAGCTCAAAAACCTGTGCAACCAGCTCCTAAGAAAAAATAATTAGTATGTAATAAACCCAATTAATGGATTTTATGGATTAAAT